>NZ_MWQG01000039.1:0-25017 GCF_002210365.1 Fibrobacter sp. UWH1 | reverse complement strand
GCTTCTTTTGCAGCAGCTTCCGCTTTAAGTACTGCGCTGGCAAGGCGGGTATTGTATTCATCTTGTCTTTTCTTTTCACTGAGTTGAGACATGAACATATCCTCCGTTGCGTTGTTTACTCGGATGCGGTCGAGGGCATCCTTGATGGTTGGGTTGCCAAAGGTCGGGAGTTCCTTGCCTTCGTTGGCGTGTTTCAGCAAGAAGAGCCAGGCTTCCAGCGAATTTTTGACCTCTTCTGCAGTTTTCTTGAAATTTGGCAGGCTAATGATAATATACTTATTTTTGGGGAAGATGGAAACTGGGGCACCTTGGGCCAGGCTGAGGCTGCTACAGAGGAACCATTCGTCCACGTAACTTTCATTGTCATTCTTGATTCCGGGCAATTCGAAATCGCAGATCCAAATGGCTACGGATTCCGGCAGCTCATAGCGACGCTTTTCCCGTTCCTTTTTCGGGAGGGAAAGGAATTCCTTGGAACGGTCCATTTCCCGTTTGCCCTTTGTAGTCAGTGCAGCCTTGTATAGTACGGCACGATCGATGAAGTAATCATGTTCAGCCTTCTGCATTTCGATGTCAATAAACCGGCCCGTACCTGTGGTTACGAAGATGTCCAAGACGACCTTTTTCTTGTCCGATGGCTGCAGCTTAAGGGATTTGTCAAAGGTGTAGGTAATTTTCCGGATACGGTCCTTCCCTTTGAGATTTAGTGCTCCATTGAGAAAGTTCTTAAGAGCGTTCTTGTCGTCAAAGAGTTCCTTGAACGCGGTATCGTATCTTGGATCCAGATAGAACTGGCCGATGAATTCTGCCGGGATGGCAACCTTGCGAATATTTCTTTTCGTTTTATTCATAGAATTCCTTTTTAGGGTTCTATGGCTAACACGTAAGTTTGAGAAATTGGAACGCGGTTTTTCGAAAAATTTTACAAAAGTGCAGATAAATTTACAAAACCATCGATGAAGAAAAGGCAAATAGCCTTCTTGACAAGGACTTCGCAAAAGATGTATCTTTTGAAGGGTATACCGACGAAATCTTGCTCCTGGAGGCTAATATGGTGATGACTTTAAACCTTCACCTTTTATTTTATAGTTAGCGCTTGTTATTTTGACGTCCACCCATTTAATAAGCTTGGATTCCGTGTCTGCTTTTTTTTGATTGGTCGATATTTTATATATTGGCGGTATGAATAAGATTTTATTGGGTATTTGCTTTGCTTCGTTTGCCGTTTTGGTGGGGGCATGCTCTGATAGTACTGGCGACTCTTGCAATGGAGTTTGTGCCGATCCGGCTTATCATTGCGATCCTGTTTTTAATGTGAAGCGTCTGTCTGGCAGGGCGTATTCTGAATGCGAAGAGAATATCGTTCGTTATATCGATGACTTGCAGGAATGCAACGATATTTGTCTTGGTGAAACGATTTACAACGAAAAAGAAATTCACCTGAGCTATTTTGATTTTAATCATTGGTATTGCGACTTGTCGGCCAAGGGCAAGAAGAATGAGACTTGCAGCATCAAGTATGTGGGCTCGACTTTCGATGCTTTGCAGCGTACTGTTGGTTATTGCGATATGGATCATATTGTGTCGGATGGGGCCATTAAGCATTTTGTGTGTGAAAGTGGTGACACTGTTTCTGTTAATGAGGGTTTGCGCCGGAAGGAGGCTTTAGAGGGTTCTTCAGTTCGTTAGAGGTTTTTATGAATTATTCAGAAGTTTTGGAAAACGCCCGCAAGAACATTGGCCCCAATTGCCAGGTTTGCCCTGTCTGCAACGGTTTGGCCTGCAAGAACACTATGCCGGGTCCTGGCTCCAAGGCTCCGGGAAACGGTGCTAACGATAACTATAATGCTTGGAAAAAGATCAAGCTGAATGTGGACACTTTCGTGCCCAATACACCTATCGATACCAGCACCAATTTGCTGGGATTGAAGTTGAGTTTCCCTTTGATTACGGCTCCTATCGGGTCTATTGCCATGCAGTTTAACCCCACCGATGACGTGGCGGACTTTAACGAAAAGTGCATGGCCGCCTGCGAGACTCGTGGAATTTTCCATGCCTACGGCAATGGCCGCGACCAGCGTATTTGGGACCGTGCCATTGAATCGGGCAAAGCTCATGGGAACAATGGAATTCCTGTTTTCAATCCGGGAACCAACGAAGGTATCATGGGTTTGATGGACCTGTATAAGGATTGCTTGCCCCAGGCCATGTGCGTTGTGGTGGATAGCGCTGGTCTTCCGCACCTGAAGACTTTTAACGGCAAGGGTGGCGGAACCAAGACTATCGAAGATCTGCAGGAATTGAAGGCTTATGCCAAGGTTCCCTTTATTGTCAAGGGCATCATGAGCGCACGTACCGCCCTGAAGGCCATGGAAGCCGGTGCCGATGCCATCATCGTTTCTAATCATGGTGGTCGTGTTCTGTCGGATACGCCCGCTACCGCCGAGGTTCTTCCGGAAATCGTGGACGCCGTTAAAGGTGCCAACGCGGCAAGTCGCGCAGCGGGTGCAGTTTCCGGCGCAGCTCACCAGACCAAAATCCTCGTGGATGGCGGCATCCGCTCTGGCCTGGACGTTTTTAAAGCTCTCGCTATGGGCGCAGACGCCTGCCTCATTTGCCGCCCAGTGCTGATTTCTTACTACGGCGGCGGTCAGGAAGGCATTGAATGCTACCTGGATAAAATCAAGGCTGAACTTGAGGACACCATGTACATGTGCGGTGCCCGAAAAATTGCAGACATTAATCGTTCGATGATTCGTCTGCCTGCGGGTTAATAAACCTTGCGTTGCCGATGGTGCGTTCTGCAATCCACTGGCGCACAGCGCGTTCTGCAGCGGCTCCAAGAATTTCCTTCTTGTTCTTTTTCTTCAGGCCTTCGTGATGGGGGAGGAGGCCGAAGTTGAAATTCATGGGCTGGAAGTCCTCGTTTTCTTCTACCAGGCGGTTCATTAGGGCACCGATGCAGCTTTCGTCAGGCAGCGGGTCAGCATGACCGTGCAACAGCGTCTGTGCCATGTTCCATGCGGCATACCAACCGGTGGCCACTGCTTCGGTGTAACCTTCGGAACCTGTAATCTGGCCGGCAAACCAAGTAGGCGGAATATCCTTGGCGCATTCCAGTTCCGGGCGCAGTCGCAAAGTCTTGTCCAGGAACTTGGGTGAATCGATGAAGGTGTTGCGGTGCATGCAGCCCAGGCGTGCAAAGTTGGCGTTCTTCAGGGCCGGCACCATGGTGAAGATTTCCTTCTGGGTGCCCCACTTGAGGCGAGTCTGGAAACCTACCATGTTGTACAAAGTCTTCTGCTTGTTTTCGGCGCGAAGCTGGATTACAGCGTACCAAAGTTTGCCGTTGTTGCCCAGACCCAAACCGATGGGGCGCATGGGGCCATGACGCAAAGTTTCGTAACCGCGGCGAGCCAATTCTTCTACCGGCAGGCAGCCTTCGAACAGTTCGTGCTTTTCGTAGGGGCGGGGTTCCACAGATTCTGCATCCACAAGAGCTGCCACGAATTTCTCGTAGGTTTCGCGATCTAGGGGGCAGTTGATGAAGTCTGCGGTTTCGCCCTTTTCCCAGCGGTTCATATAGAAGGCGTGGTCAAAGTCGATGGAGTCGGTTTCTACCACGGGAGCGATGGCGTCGTAAAAGTGCAGACGGTCGCTGCCCAGACGCTTGAAAATATCGTCGGCTAGAGTATCGCTGGCTAGGGGGCCTGCGGCCACTAGGGTAGGGCAGTCGCCTTCAAGCGACGTCACTTCTTCGCGGTGCATGGTAATGTTTGGGCAGGCCGCGATGCGTGCTTCTACCAGTTCGCTAAAGATGTCGCGATTTACGGTCAAGGAATCACCAGCGGGAACGGCTGCTTCGGCGGCGCATTCCATGAGAAAACTGCCCAGCATTCTCAATTCCTGTTTCAGAAGTCCGTGGGCACTTGTGACTCCGAGGGCCTTAAAGCTGTTGGAGCAGACCAGCTGGGCCAAGTGGCCGTCACGATGGGCGGGGGTAGGCTTTACCGGGCGCATTTCATAAAGGTGAACGTCAAAACCGCGGCTTGCCAACTGCAATGCGGCTTCACAACCGGCGAGACCGCCTCCAATCACACGAACTTTCTGAGTCATTAGTTCATCACCATTTTTCTGTAAGTCTTGGCGTTTCCGATCCAGAGCTTCACAAGAAGTTCTTCGAGAGATGCCGAGGTGATGCAATCTGGATCAGCATCCTGGATTTCATCAGAAATCATATTGGCCTGGGTGATGTTCAGCATGCCGTAATAGAGTGCTTCCATCAGCTGGGACAGAAATTCGGGCGAAACCCGTGCGATGGTTTCCATGTCGTTTAGGGGAGGAAGCTGAGACTTGTCGGGCTGGAACTGGTCCAGGTTGTCCATAGTCCACATGTCTGCGGCGCGGCCCATGTCGGAGTTGGCGGCGATACCCTTTAGACTGGAGCGGTATTCGTTCCATTCCTTGTCGGTTGTCTTGCCGGCCTTACGAATCTTCTTCAAAAAAGAAAGTACAGCGTAGTACAAATCTTTTTCTTTCTGGTTTGCTTCCCTTTGGGATACTGGAATCATGGATACCTAATAAAAATTCGAAAGAGTCGCGCCGCACGAGGCGACGCAACTGATTAATGAAATTAGTGGCGGAAGTGACGCATGCCGGTGAAGACCATGGCCATGCCGAACTTGTCGCACATTTCGATAGACAGGTCGTCCTTCTTGGAACCACCCGGCTGCACGATGTAGCGAACGCCAGCGTCGTGAGCGGCTTCAACGTTATCCGGGAACGGGAAGAAGGCGTCGGAGCCCATAACGACTTCGCTGAACACCTTGGCTTCCAGAGCCTTGAGACCAGCTTCGTTGATCAGCTTGCCTTCGGCGTCGAAGAATTCCTTGGCTTCTTCCATGCGGGCCACGTTGTCGCGAACGCGGGGCTGGCAGAGGCGGAGGTTGGAGTCGATGCGGTTGGGCTGACCGGGGCCAAGACCCATGATCTGGAAGTAACCGGGCTTGTATTCGTAACCCATGACAATGGCGTTAGACTTGGTGTGCTTGGTAACGATCCAGGTGAAGCGAGCCAGGTCTTCCTTGTTCTTCGGGAACTGAGCCTTGGTAACGGTTTCGAACTTTTCGTAAACGTCAACGTCGCGATCCTGAACCAGCATACCGCCGATCACATGCTTGTAAACCTTGCAAGTGGTGGCCTTCTTGATTTCGCCAACTTCCAGGAGGCGGATGTCCTTGGACTTGTTCTTCAGGAATTCGAGAGCGTCGTCGTCGAATGCCGGAGCGAGGAGGATTTCCACGAACTTGCCCTTGAGGAATTCGGCAGTGTTCAGGTCAACCTTGGAGGTAACAGCGATCACGGAACCGAAAGCGGACACCGGATCACCTGCCCATGCAGCTTCCATAGCTTCGCGGAGGTTTTCGCCGGTAGCCAGGCCACAGGGGTTCATGTGCTTAACGATCACGACTGCATTGGAACCTGCAAATTCGCGAGCCATTTCCAGGGCTGCGTCTGCGTCAACAATGTTGTTGTAGGACAGTTCCTTGCCCCAGTGCTGCTTAGCGGTAGCCAGGCTAGCTTCGGTGCAAGTGGGGTCGCGGTAGAACACGGCGGACTGGTGAGAGTTTTCACCATAGCGCATGGGTACCGGGTCAACGAATTTGAGATTCAGTTCTTCAGACATATTATCCTCTTTGGGGGTTAGTTAATAAAATTATGAGTTATAAATTATGAATTATGAGATTTTGTTTGACGGCGCTGCCGCACTTGTGAAAGCCTATATCTCGTACTTCGTAATTCATAATTGAAACCTTTAGGTTTCAGAAGGTTCACCGCCGAATACGGAGGCATCCGGGTTGATGTTATCCAGGGGGTCTTCGGGTTCTACAACCAGATTGTAATAGACATTGTTCTTTAGTTCGTCTTCGATGTAGAACAAGGTTCCGCCCATGGCACTACCACAGCCGGCGCATGCTCCCTGGAAACGGATCTTCAGGCGGTTGCCGTCTACCAGGTCCAGAATTTCGAGGTCGCCACCGTCGCCCTGCAGCGTTCCGCGGACAGACTTGTGGAGCCATTCCTCGATCTTTTCGATCTGCTGGATCTTGGTCATGGCGTTCCATTCGGCATCGGCTTCGGCTCGACCTTCTGCGGTCTGGGTGCGGTACTTGATGCGTTCCATCTTTTCGCGGATGATGATGGCTGTAGCCTTCTTCTCGGGGTATTCCTCAAGAATTCTTGCAATCAGCTTGTTCATCTGACCGATTTCAGGAGCGTCTGCTGCAATGGCTCGAACTTCGGGAACGTCTCGCAATTCTTCTTCGATAGATTCTGCGGTAATCTTGCAGGCGTCGTCTACAGTCACCATCTGGATCTTCTTGCAGAATGTGTCTGCCAGGGCCGTGAATACCGGACCGCCATAGGTAAAGAAACGTGTTTCGAGAATCTTGTCGCAGTCCGGGTCGATCATCAGGTAGACCTTGAGACTTGCTTCCTTCACATCCACCAGTGCCAGGCCCTTTTCGTCGGCCTCGATCTGGAAGATTGCCCCGCGATACTTGGGGGACTTTGCAATATCTTGCACCTTTTGGGAAAGTGTGCTTGTTACATCTTCACTCATACGCTAAAAAGTTAGAAATTTTTCTTTAGAGAAATCCTTTCGCCTCTTGTCCGTAGGCTCGAAGAACCGTTCTTTTTTCTTTTTATGGAGCCCACGCGGGGGTAGCTCTCGCAGCTCCGGCAGCAGCGATTAAACGAATAAAGCCCCGCTTTCGCGGGGCATTCTTTAACCTTTAACCTTTAAGCTTTAATAATCGTGTCCTTGGCGAGAACCACAATGCCGGATTCGGTCACATGGAACAGCTTGCGGTCGCGTTCCAGGTCGTAGCCGATTTCGAAACCGGCCGGAATATGCAGACCCTTTTCGATAATGGCTCTGCGAACCTTTGCGCCCGGGCCGATAGTCACGTTGGGGAAGAGGATTGCTTCTTCGACCATGGCGTCCTTCTGGATGGATACGCCCGGAGAGAGGATGCTCTTGACCACGGTACCGCCACCGATGATGCAGCCGGAAGACACGATGGAGTCAATAGCTGCGCCCTGATGAGCTTCGTTATCGCCTGCGAAGAATCGTGCAGGAGGCTGGTTCCAGTTGAAGGTACGGATAGGCCAGTAGTTGTTGTAAAGATCGAACGGCGGATTTTCGGAGCAAAGGTCCATGTTTGCTTCGAAGAAGGCGTCCAAAGTACCCACGTCGCGCCAGTAACCCTTGGTACGGGACTGTTCGCCGCGAACGATGTTGGTGTTGAAGTCGTAGACGTAGACCGGATAGTCCTTGTAGAGGGCCGGAATGATGTGCTTGCCGAAGTCGGTAGCGCCGCTTTCTGCACCCTTCATCAATTCACGTACAAGGAACTTGCTGGTGAAGATGTAGTTGCCCATAGAAGCCAGGCAGTAACCCGGATTGCCCGGCATTTCCTTGGGATTCTTGGGCTTTTCTTCGAAACCGATCATACGGTTGTCCTGGTCCACTTCGATAATGCCGAATTCGCTAGCTTCTTCCACCGGGACGGGGATGGCTGCGATGGTCAGGAGGGCTGCGCGGGACAGGTGGAAATCAATCATCTGGTTGATGTCCATCTTATAGATATGGTCGCCACCGAAAATTGCAACCAGGTCCGGACGTTCGTCGGTAATCAGGTTGATGTTCTGGAAGATGGCGTCTGCGGTACCCTTATACCAGTCGTCGCCGGTACGCATCTGGGCGGGAACCAGGTCCACGTACTGGTCCAGGCTGGCGTTCAGGTTCCAGGCGGCGGAAATGTGCTTGTTCAGGGAGTCGGACTTGAACTGGGTCAAAACCTTGATCTTGAAGATGCCGGAGTTGATGAAGTTGTTCAGTACGAAGTCGATAATACGGTAAGTACCGCCGAAATGAACGGCAGGCTTTGCACGGTCGCGGGTGAGGGGCTGCAGACGGCTGCCCTGGCCACCGGCCATGATCATGCAGAGAATGTTTTTCTGGTGTTCTCTAGAATAGGACCAGCTCATATTGCCTCGTATGGTTAGATGGCTTGAAAAAATTTACTTGCCTAATCTATCAATTTTTCGCCTAAAATGGGAGATTCTTGCGAAAAAACAATAATTTTTTTGTAAGATTTTTTGTTTCATACAGGAATAGTAGACTTTAAAACGGGGATGCGATAGGTTCGGCTCGTACTGCAGGGGGCGGTCGGGACAGGATTTTTCTCACATTTTCACAAAAAACTCGTTTGACGTACCCGATTTTTTTATACATTTTCAGCGTTCGAAAATTCTCGAAAGGGCGAATTGTGCGCAAAACGTGTCCAGGTCGCCTTAACATTAACCAAATAGGAGCTCATAATGTCTCTTACTCTGAACGACATCAAGCACCCGAAGATCAAGGCTTGGGTTGAAGAAGTCATCGCAATGTGCGAACCGGATAACGTTGTTGTTACCGACGGTTCCGTTGAAGAATACAACACTCTTATGCAGAAGTGCGTTGACGCTGGTCTCGCTACTAAGCTCGCTAAGAAGGAAAACTGCTACCTGTTCCGTTCTCTCCCGTCTGACGTGGCTCGTGTTGAATCCCGTACCTTCATCTCTTCTGTTAAGGAAGAAGACGCAGGTCCGACCAACCACTGGATCGACCCGGTTGAACTGAAGAAGACCATGTCCGGTCTCTACAAGGGTTGTATGCACGGCCGTACCATGTACGTGATTCCGTTCTGCATGGGCCCCCTCGGTTCTGCAATCTCCAAGAACGGTATCGAAATCACTGACTCCGAATACGTCGTTCTCAACATGGACATCATGACTCGCGCCGGCAAGAAGGTTCTCGACATCTTCAATGCTGACCCGAACGCTGACTTCGTTCCGTGCCTCCACTCCGTTGGTAAGCCGCTCAACAACGGCGAAAAGGACAACGGCATCTGGCCCTGCGCTGACGTCGAATTCAAGTACATCTCCCAGTTCCCGGAAGAACACCTCGTGTGGTCCTACGGTTCCGGTTACGGTGGAAACGCTCTGCTCGGCAAGAAGTGCTTCGCTCTCCGTATCGCTACCGTTCTCGCTCGCGACGAAGGCTGGCTCGCTGAACACATGCTCATCCTCAAGCTCACCAACCCGAAGGGCGAAGTTAAGTACGTAACTGGCGCATTCCCGTCTGCTTGCGGTAAGACCAACCTCGCTATGCTCATCCCGACTATCCCGGGCTGGAAGGTCGAAACCATCGGTGACGATATTGCATGGATGAAGTTTGGTGCTGATGGCCGTCTCTACGCTATCAACCCTGAAGCTGGCTTCTTCGGTGTTGCTCCGGGCACCTCCGCAGAATCCAACAAGAACGCTCTTATCTCTGCTGAAAAGAACACCATCTACACCAACTGCGCTCTCACTGAAGATGGCGACGTATGGTGGGAAGGTATCGGCTATCCTGCAACTGGCAAGCTGGTTGACTGGAAGGGCAATACCCGTGACGCTCTCCCCAAGGACAAGGCTCCGAAGGGCGAAGAAATGGCTCACCCCAATGCTCGCTTCACTGCTCCGGCATACCAGTGCCCCTGCATTGCTGAAGAATGGGAAAATCCGGCAGGCGTTCCGATCTCCGCAATCCTCTTCGGCGGTCGTCGTCCGTCCACCATTCCTCTGGTTCACCAGTCTCTGAGCTGGAACCACGGCGTGTTCCTCGGCTCCATCGTTGGTTCCGAAATCACCGCTGCTTCCACCATTAACGCTGCTGAAGTCGGTAAGATCCGTCGCGACCCGTTCGCAATCCTCCCGTTCTGCGGCTACAACATGGGTGACTACTTCAAGCACTGGATCGAAATCGGTAAGAAGTCTACCGAAGACAAGCTCCCCAAGATCTTCTACGTCAACTGGTTCCGTAAGGACGCTGACAATGCAGAACTTCCGGGTGGCTTCATGTGGCCGGGTTACGGCGACAACAGCCGCGTCCTCGCTTGGATCTTCGACCGTTGCAACGGCGTTGACAATGCTAAGGAAACCCCGATTGGTCTGATGCCGGCAGACGGCGCCCTCAATGTTGAAGGCCTCGCTGAATGCTACAAGAAGACTCTCCCCGCCATCACTTCCGTTGATGTTGAAGGCTGGAAGAAGGAACTCGCTGACGTTAAGGAAAATCACTATCCGAAGTTCGGCGCTCACCTTCCGAAGGAACTGAACGACATCATCGACATGATCCAGGATCGTCTGAACAAGGCATAATTGTCTTAGGTGTCATCCTGAGCCGAAAGGCGAAGGATCTAGCCATTAAAACGGTTCGCAGCTTAACGGTTGCGACCCGTTTTTTTTATATTACCCATACCAGATTAAACGACAAATTATTTGTCAATTAAGCTGCATTTTCTATATCCCCATAACGGTTTGCGAACTGGATTTTGGGTGCCTAGAAAGTGCAGCTTTTTTTGTTTGGAGGAAAAATGAGAAGTATGGAAATTCAGAAGATGTCTTTTCCGAAGATTATGCCGCTGTTGGAATCGTGCATCCGTGAAATGGAGGGGGCTGCAAAGAAAATTCGTGCGACGCTTAAGACCTTCCCGATAGGTCGTCTTCGGGTTTCGCCCCACCGAGGTTCATATCAGTATTTTCATGTGGCAGAGAATAGCAAGCAGGTGGGATCAAGAGGGACTTATATCCCGACGTCGCAGAGGAACTTGGCTTGCGGGTTGGCGCAACGGTCGTACAATGAGACTATGACGGAGGCGTTTACCCGCGGTGCAGATTCGTTGAAATTTGCCTTGCAGGAATTGAATCGTCTAGAAATTGAAAATAGCTTCACTGCACAGGGACCTGGTCGTTGTCAGCTTCTTAGCCCCATTTATCTACCTGACGATCTTTACGCAGAACGCTGGCAGAAGGTGGAATATCAGGGGAAACTTTTTTATGAAGACGAAGTTCTGCTGACCACCGTCAAAGGGGAGCGAGTCCGCTCAAAGTCTGAAGTCATCATCGCGAATATGTTGAATCAGATGGGGGTGCCGTACCGCTATGAATATCCGTTGAGGCTATCAAGCGGGCGAGTCGTCTATCCGGATTTCACATGCTTGAACGTCCGCACTCGGGAAGAATTTATTTGGGAACACTTCGGGCGGATGAATGATGAGGACTACCAGGTGAAAACTTTTAGGAAGCTAGATAGCTATGCAATGGATGGTTATATCCATGGAGTCAACTTGATTTACACCATGGAGAATGATGTACGCCCGGTGAATTCGAAAACCATTGAATTGTTGGTGCAGCAGTTCCTGCTGTGAGGCGTTGTGCGGACGTTTCTGCTGTAAGGCGTAAAGATGTGTTTTTGGCGAAAGATGCTGTCAAAATAGGTGGAAGTGGCTGTCGAAAATCGGTTTTATTCGGATTTGACCGCCACTTTTGGGGGCATTTACTGGTATTTTGTGGAAATATGGCTGTCTAAAGACGTTATTTAGGCGTTTAGACCGCCATTTTTTATGTGTTCACGCAAGTTTTGGGGTGGCATGGTGCTCAAAGACGTGTGTTGTGCGGTAAAATGGCTGTCAAAATGTCGTTTTAGGTGGTTTTGACAGCCACCCTGCGGTAGAAACACTGAAAATTTGGCGGTCAAGAAGTGCTTTTTGAACATTTAGACCGCCAGTTTGCGTGGTTTCGCCCAATCTGCGAGATTTCGCGCATTTGAATCGCCAGCAAACTCCCTTGAACGAATTTCCCAAAATTTCTAATTTGGCACGCGAAATCAACGAGAAACCGCTGTTTGGTGTAAGGCTCCTGTTGATTTTATAAGGATAAATTCGTGAGTTCCAAATCAAAATTCACGTTCTTGATGTTCCTTCTGGGAATGCTTTCTGCCTTCGGGCCCTTCGTTACAGACCTCTACTTGCCTGCTTTGCCGAACCTGGCTGACTACTTTAAGGCGACGCCTTCTGCTTCGCAGTTGAGTCTTACCATGAGTATGCTGGGGCTCTCCATCGGTCAGCTGTTCATAGGTCCTCTTAGCGATAAGTATGGTCGCAAGCGACTGCTCCTGATTTGCCTTGTGCTGTTCGTTTTCGGTACCATGGCCTGTATCGTGAGCCCGGACATTGCCACCTTTAATATCTGCCGCTTGATTCAAGGTCTTGCGGCATCTGGCGGCATCGTGATCGCCCGTTCCGTTTCTGCGGATTCTTACCGCGGCCCAGTTCTGACAAAGTTTTTGGCCATGGTCAGCGCCGTGAATGGGGTGGCTCCTATTGCAGCACCTGTGCTGGGCGGCTTCCTGCTGAACTTTATGAGCTGGAAGGGAACCTTTGCGGTGCTTCTCGTTTACGGTTTCATCTTGCTGTTTATGGCAGGGAAGTTCCAGGAAAGTCTTGCGCCTCGCCGTCGCAGTCAGAAGCCGTTACTTTCTAGCTTTACCTTGTATGTAGACGTCTTCCGCAACAGGGAGTTCGTCCGCTATTTTGCGGTTTGTTCCGCTTCCATGATCGTGCTGTTTGGCTACATCGCTTCGTCGCCCTTCATTTTCCAGAAACTGTATGGCCTTTCTCCCATGGGCTTTAGTTTCTGCTTTGCCTTGATCGCCTTCTGTACGGCGGTGGGCTGCGCCTCTTCCGGCAAGATCCGCAGTGATCGCACTGCCATCAAGATTGCGGGCTTCGGTGTGTTCTTTGCAAGCCTTGCCGTTGCCGCCTGCCTCTTGACCCATGCGCCGCTGCCTCTGTTGCAGTTGAGCTTCATGGTCACGACCTTCATGTTCGGTTTGATGCAGCCGCCCGCCAGCGCCCTGGCCTTGAACGCCGAACGCAAGAATGCTGGCACCGCTTCCGCCGCCATGGGGGCAGCCGGCTTCCTGATGGGCGGTATCGCTTCGCCGATTGTTGGCTTGGGCGATATTGCCGTGAGTGCTTCGGCCATGCTGGTGACCGGTGGATTTTTGACCATGGTCTTTATGCTGGTGGCCAAGGCTAAAATGCCTAAAAAAGGTTAGCGGTTCTATTGGGGCGGTAAGCCCCATTTTTTTTGTTTAATCGCACCGAAAAATGCAGATTATTAGAAAAAAGTGCGAAAAAAATTACACTTTCTTGTTCGCTCTTTAAAAAAAAGCCTATATTACAACTTGGAATAGTTTTGCAAGTTGTACTTTGTAAGGGTACTTTAAGAAGGAATTGGGCTATGAATCGTTATGATTTGGTGCTTTTGGGACTTATCCTTGAGCATGAACGCAGCGGCTATGATATCATTACCGAAGTGCGTGAACGTGAACTTGATAGATGGGCTAACTTGAGCACCTCGACGGTCTACAACCGCCTTACGACTCTCGAAAAGAATGAATGCATCAAGGGCCGCACCGAACGCGACGGTAACCGTCCGGAACGTGTGGTGTTCAACATTACCGATAAGGGTAGGGACGTTCTGAGAAAGGAAGTGCTGAAGCACTTGACCGGCTTCAATGATGATCCCCGTACCTTGGGTTTTGCATTCCTGTTCGGTGCCGAAAACAAGGAAGTTATTCGCACTCTGGAAGCTCACGAACGTCGACTGGTCCAGGAAATCGAGGCTCTCGAAAAGATGATCGCCAACGAACCGCGTCCTACCTTGTATCCCGAAGGACCGTTCCTGAACTGCATGAGCCGTGACCACATTCTTGTTGAACTGAAGTATGTGCGTGCCGCTATCGGCATCCTGCGTGACCCGCTGCGCAGCAAGAAGTTGGATGGTTATTTCTACATCAACTTCGGCAGCCGTCCTTTCAACATGGAAGATGGTGAAGTTTCTGCAGAAAGCACTGAAAAATAATGTTTTTTAAGGGGGGCCTGGGCTTAAAAAGCTCATGCCTCTTTTTTTTATTTCTAAATTTTTAACAAAATTTTTACTAACCCCTCTAACGGAGATAAAATGGCTACAACAAAGACAAAGAAGCCCGTTGCAAAGAAGGTGACCGCTAAGGCCGCTGCTAAGTACGGCTACTTCGATGACGCTAAGAAAGAATACGTTCTCACCAACCCGGCAACCCCGATCAAGTGGTGCAACTATGTTGGTACTCTGAACTTCGGCGGTATCGTTGATACTACCGGTGGTACCCTGGTTTGCAAGGGCGACCCGGCTCTGAACCGTATTACCAAGTACATTGCACAGATGCCCTGCTCTGACTTCAAGGCAAGCACTGTGTACATCCGCGTCAAGGATGGCAAGGGCTACAAGATTTTCTCTCCGTTCGTAGTTCCGACCCTCACCAAGATGGACAAGTGGGAATGCCACGTTGGTCTGTCCTACATGCGTTGGAATGCCGAAGCTTTCGGTCTCGCCGTTCAGGTGACCATCTTCGTGCCGACTGGCTCTAACACTCTCCTCCAGGACATCCAGGTGACCAACCTCGGTGGTGCCGCCAAGGAAGTGGATATCATCCCCGTTTACGAATTCAGCCACTTCGAAGCTGAAAAGCAGCTCACCAACGCTGACTGGGTTCCCCAGACCATGACTCTCAAGGCTCATCCCGAAAAGTCTGGCCACGTCGTTCTCGAACAGTACGCTTACATGAAGCGTGATTTCGCCGTGAACTACGTTACCGCTGACTGCCCGATCAAGAGCTTCGACGGCGACCGTCGCGTGTTCCTGGGCTCCAACGAAATGGGTTCCTGGGCAAATCCGCTCTCTCTCCAGAACAAGGAACTTTCTAACAGCGAATGCGACCGCGGCGACAATATCGCAGCTCTCATGATCCACGCTGGCAAGATCGCTGCCAAGAAGACTTTCCGTACCTGCACTCAGCTCGGTCAGGAACAGTCTCTCAAGGTTGCTGCTAAGGCTATCAAGAAGTACCGCGACCTCAAGAACGTCGACAAGGCTTTCGAAGATCTGGCTCAGTTCTGGGTCAAGTACCTCTCTACCATCCAGGTGGAAACCCCGGATGCAGCTTTCAACTCCATGGTGAACGTGCACAATCCTCGTCAGTGCCACACCACCAAGAACTGGTCTCGCTACCTGTCCCTGTACCAGCTAGGCTACGGCACCAGCCGCGGTATCGGTTACCGTGACTCCAGCCAGGACCTCATGGGCGTTATGAGCCATATGCCGGAAGAAGCTCTGGTTCTCGCTAAGAACCTGCTCTCCGTACAGCGTCCGGAAGGTAACGCTATGCACCAGTACGCTCCGCTTGCTCTTGAAGAAGACAACGGCAACGAAGCTAACGCCGGTGACTCCCGCGAAAAGAAGGGCGTGCTCGATGAAAACGGCAACCCGGCTTATGCTGACTGGTATGGTGACGACCACCTGTGGATCGTTCTCACCGTTGCCAACTACCTCAAGGAAACTGGCAAGCTGGAACTCCTCAAGGAAGAAATTCCGTTCTACGAAGCTGGCAAGAAGCGCGCTCAGCGTGAAAAGGGCACCGTGCTCGAACACCTCAAGCGTTCTGTCAACTTCAGCCGCACTCACCTCGGTAAGCACGGTCTTCCGCTCCTCGGCTTCGCTGACTGGAACGACTGCATGAACCTGCCGCTGGGTGCAGAATCCTCCTTCAACACCGGTCTGTACGCAAAGGCCCTTCTCGAAATGATGGACATCTGCGAAACTCTCGGCGACAAGGAATCTGTCGAAATGTACAAGGGCTGGTACGAAGATGTCAAGAAGGCATTCAACGACTGCGCCTGGGACGGCAAGTGGTGGATCCGCTGGTTTGGCAAGGACGGCACCGCATACGGTACCAACAAGGCCAAGTATGGTAAGATCTATTGTAACAGCCAGTCTTGGTCTGTGATGTCCGGTATCGCTTATGGCGAACGTGCAGTGCAGGGCATGGACAGCTTGAACAAGCTCCTGAACACCGCTAACGGCGTTAAGAGCTCTACTCCGGGTTACCGCGGCTTCGATCCGACCGTTGGTGGCATCTCCACCTATCCTCCCGGAGCAAAGGAAAACGGCGGTATCTTCCTCCACACCAATCCGTGGGTGATGATCGCTGAAACCATCCTGGGCCGTGGCGACAAGGCATTCCAGTACTACAACCAGATTAACCCCGCTGCAAAGAACGTCAAGCTTGACGAATTCGAATCCGAACCGTACTGCTATCCGCAGAACATCCTCGGTGACGAACACAAGCAGTTCGGTATGGGCCGTAACGCATGGCTCTCCGGTACCTCTTCTTGGACCTACCAGGCTGCTACCCAGTTCATCATCGGTGTTCGCGCTAGCTTCAAGGGCTTGATCGTTGATCCTTGCATTCCGTCCGCATGGGGCGAATTCAAGGTGACCCGTAAGTTCCGTGGCGCTACCTACGAAGTGTCCGTGAAGAACCCGAAGCACGTCTGCAAGGGCGTTGCCAAGATGGTCGTCGACGGTAAGGAAGTTGATTCCAACGTCGCACCGGTGTTTACTAGTGGTACCCACAAGGTCGAAGTAACATTGGGATAATTTGAACCATAACGCTGCGTGATACGGCGTTGCTCGCCCCCTCACGTACGACTTGTACGCTACGGGGGCTCGCGCCTTGTCTCACTTGGTTCTGATTCAAATTATAATTCGGATAAAAAATCTGGAAAGATTTAAAGAGGCTCGTCTGCAAAGGCGGGCTTCTTTTTTATTTGGAGTTTGTAGATTTGTCCGTAGAATATTTTTGAAATTGTGGGTTAGAGGTCTCTCATGAAAAAGAAATTCCTTGCTCTTGGAACTTGTGCGTTTGCGCTTGCTTTGGGCCTTGTGGCCTGTGATGACAGCACTTCTGCAAATAGTTCGCCCGGGGATGAAATTCCCGCTGAAGAATCCTCCTCAAGTGTCATCCTGAGCGATAGCGAAGGATCTAGCAGCTCAGTAACTTCCTCTAGTTCCGTGGAGTCCTCTTCGTCGGTTGCAAGTTCTTCCTCGTCATCCTCGGCCCCGACCGAGGATCCTAGCGACTCCAAACTCGCCTGGCAGTACCTGAACCCAAGCATTGACTACGGCACCATGACCGACGCTCGCGACGGCCAGGTGTACAAGACCGTCAAAATCTGCGACGATAAGGATGAAAACTGCCAGACCTGGCTGGCCGAGAACCTGAACTACGCATACACTGGCGTGAAGTACAATTACAGCAGTTACACTCACGATTCCACCAGCTGGTGCTACGAAAACAAGGCTTCCAACTGCGACAAGTACGGTCGTCTGTACACCTGGAGCGCCGTGATGGATAGCGCTGCCCAGTTCAGCGTGAACGCTGGAACCCAGTGCGGCTATGGTACGACCTGCACCCCCAATAGCCCCCACCGCGGCATTTGCCCAGAAGGCTGGCATGTGCCCACGAACGAGGAGTACAGCACTCTGTACACCTACATCGGTGGTTCCAGCACCGCTGGTTCGTTGTTGAAATCCACCAGTGGCTGGAATGACTATAACGGCAAGAGCGGTAACGGTACCGACAAGTATGGCTTCTCGGGGCTCCCCGCCGGTTACGAGTACACCAATGGCCTTTTCCGCAATGAGGGCTACGGCGCCTACTTGTGGTCTGCTTCTGAGGCCGATAGCGGCTACGCGTGGAACCAGGGCATCTACTACTCTGGCGTCAACGCAGACCAGGCCAGCAACCTCAAGCGCGACGGTCGAAGTTTGCGTTGCCTCAGAGACTCGTTCTAACCAAGGTGCCGAAGGCACCACAACAGGCGGCGTCAGCCGCCTCTCAACTCACAAAAGAAGCCTCCAGGGCGCAAGCCCCAAGGCTTTTTTTTAGTACAAAAAAATCTTCAAATGACATCTTTTGTCGCTGAAGCATTTTAAATTATCCCCGTGCAAAATTTGAACACACTTAACGCAACATGCCTTGCAGTTTCCGCTTGTTTGCAAGGAAAGGAAAATCTATGATTGTAAAAGACCACGATGGCCTCTTCAAGACCGCCTTCAGGGAACCCAAACGCGCAGCCTCGCTGCTTAAGCTTGCCGCAAAGAAGAACAAAAGCTTAGCCCGCTTTTTGCAAGTGGTTGACCTCAAGACAATGCGTGCTGAACGCACCGAAACCAACCGCCATGGCTTAAAAGGTTCCGCTGACCTTGCCTTTTCCCTAAAAATCAAGAATTCTAACAACAAGGCAAAACTGTTTGTAGGCCTTGTTCTGGAACACAAGTCGTATCCCGATAACGAAGTGGTCTCCCAGCTGGAACACTACTTTTACGAACTGTTCCGCCTCAGCCGCCCAGATTGCCCAATGGTGGCGGTAATCGTCTATAACGGCGAAATCAAGTGGAACCCGTTGAAAACGAAGCTCTACGCAAAGTACCCGGAATATTTCCATGACATCGGCTATCCTTTCAAGATCGAGATGATCAACGTCGGCAAGGAAGTGGGGAATATCGACTTCAGCAAGCTGAACCCTTACGTGGCGCTAACACTTGTAGCCATGAAGTATGTGTTCAATGCCGAAAAGTACAAGCCCCTCATGGACAAGGCCATGGCATTTTTTCTTGACCCGAAAAATAAAATTTATGATAACTTCATTCAAGAAGTTTTACTATACTTAGGGGAGGAAACATCTTCGGAATACAGGGAGGCAATCATGGACCGTCCAGAAATTATGGCAGAACGCAAGCGCAACGGCTTTGTGTCTGTTGCCGATGTAATCCGTGCCGAAGGCCGTGAAGAAGGCCGTGCCGAAGGTGAAGAAATTGGCGAAGCTCGAGGCCTTGCAAAGGGTTTCGCTAAACTTGTGCAATCCGCGAAGAACTTCCTTGCCATGGGACTTTCACTGGAACAGGTTTCCAAGGGCACTGGCCTCTCCATCGCAGAAATCCAGAAACATTGCCTTTAGGAATGAGGCTCGTCTGCAAAGACGGGCTTCTTTTTTATTTTATTCACGTATAAGGAGGTCTGATATGTTTTCTTTTGTTCGTAAAATCTTGTTCGTTATGATTTTTGCTGCTGTATGTTCTTTTGCTGAGCTGGCCAAGGATAATGTTGTAAATGTGAACCGAGGAAACAGCGACGTCTTCGCCCCATATATTGAAATGGCGAAACGCACTTTCCCTGAGGTTAAGAAAAAGTACCTGGCTGGTGTATATCAAAAAGAGAATCGACAATTGCAGGTTCAAGTTCAATTGTCCGACAAGCAGGGCCATAATGAATTGCCCTTCGTCGGTGTGACTAAATGCCAGGGCGATTTATTCGAAGGCATCATTACAAATGAAATCCGTAAGTTGCAGGGGTATGCCCGTGGTGACCGCATTTCCTTCAAGCAACAAGATATTAAGAATTGGGTCGTTTTGGACGAAAAGGGAAATGAGGAAGGCAACTACGTGGGAAAGGCTGTAGACGCTTATCACTATGAAAAGGTGGGCGTTTTCTTCGAAGTCGTTTATTCCAAGGGCGAGTTTAAATTAAAGTACCTTTATTCCTTGGTTGGCCAAGACGTAAATGTGGATGGAATTCTGTCCGCCGAAGTAATTGATCAGGCTAAAAAGCTGCTCGTTGATGGTTTCAAGAAAAGAATTGGTGAAGGAACGACGTACGAGGAGAATAAGCCTTTTTACACATACCATGTCTATGACTTTATAAATCAGAAGTTTGTAGACTAGGACTTAGGTTTGCGCGCCCTTTTCTATATTTGCGTTCGTTTATGCTTCTCTTGATTCTTGATATTCTGGGTACTTTTGCCTTCGCGATTTCTGGGGCGGAAAAGGCTGTTCGTTACCGGCTGGATTGGCTTGGCCTTATTGTGCTTGCCACGGTTACGGGAGTTGGGGGAGGTATCCTGCGCGATGTGATGCTGGGGGCTACTCCGCCAGCGGCTCTGACCAATCCGATTTATTTTCCTATTTGCATCGTGGGAGCTTTTTTCTACTTGCTCATGCGCAAGAAGATTCGGAAAATCCGAGTTTTTATTCTTGTGGCCGATGCCTTGGGGCTAGGCTTCTTTACTGCGGTTGGTGCAGCAAAGGCTAGCGCTATGGCGGCTGGACCTTACTCTGTTATTTTGTTTGCCGCCATTACTGCGGCTGGTGGTGGGTTGATTCGCGATTTGCTGGTCAGCGAAATTCCCCAGGTGCTAAAAAGCGACTTTTATGCAACGGCGGCCCTGATTGGCGGTATATTGTTTTATGTGTTAGAGTTTGCCAACCTGGGCAGTACTCCGCGAATTTTAATCACTACGGCTTTTACCTTTAGCCTTCGTCTTTTGGCCATGCGCAAAAAACTTGAATTGCCTAAGACACGTGAAAAAACATTTTAGATCGTTCAAAATTTGACTTTTTTATCAAACAAAACAAGCCTGTCTTTTCTGACAGGCTTGCTTTGTTATGTTGTTTGTTTGATTCTTTACAGAAGGTCGACCGTTACTTTGAATTTTAGATGACTGTGCCTGGTGTGGGAACGGCCTGTCTTCACGAATCGGGCGACAATATCCTTTGATTCTCCGTTACTCATTTTGGCCTTGCCGAAGTAGGTGTAGTCGACCTTTCTGGATAATTCTACCTCTAGGCATTGGACTGAACTAGACTTAAGGATTTTGTCGTTAAGAGTGTTTTTGGCCTTGCTTTCCATCCAGCCGAATCCGTCTGACGTAACGGGGCCTGCAATGATGGCGGTCAGGATTCCCACGATAAAAAGGACTGTTCCTATGGTGCGCGGTTTTGAACCGTCGGCATCGTTGGTGGAGCCCTTGATAAGGTTATTCCATTGTTTGAAGAGAATGCTTAGTGCCAAGAGCAATATGAATCCGGAGGGGAATATCATCTCCGCATCAAAAAGGAACTCTAGAGTGACGCACATCTGGTCCCATACCGATCTGGCGGTAAAGGCGATCGCGATATAGCAGGCGATGGATTTGAAGAACACGCCTGCGGGATTTTGCAAGTAGCCGTCGTATTTTTCTCGTGCTGTATGGATTCTATCGGCTTCTACGCTGGAGACGGCTTTCTTGCCCTTGCAGGTTTTGCAGACGCCTCTGTCTCTTGAAACTCCGGTTCCAAGGCAGTCGGGGCAGTCCACCAGGTGAAGGGTTCCTAAACCATTGCAATCCGGGCACGTTCTACGACCACGCTTTCCTGAACCCTTGCACCAGGAACATGTGCAGGTTCCCTTGCTTTGGGTGCTATCCTTGTGCTGCAGCTCCACGATGTTCTCCTTATAGGTTTGCGTTCCTTGTCTGCGAAAAATAAAAAATTACATCCCTTATTAACGAAAAATAATGAAAACAAGTTCAACGCCCTTGTCTTGCGACTTTCCCATCTTCTTTTTTGCTATCTTTATTGCCGGAAAATTTTTAACAAGGATGATATAATGTCCCTTAAATTGATTTCTCGTGGTGCTGCCGCTCTGCTTTTGACTGCTAGCATCGCTTCTGCACAGTTGATGAATTCCAAGAGCCTGGATGTGATTCGTGTCGAAAAGACTGGTATTTCTGCAGGCAAGATCGATAGCCTTGCCAAGATGCTCGGCGAACAGCAGTTCCGCGGCAAGAAGATTGACGAGCAGACGATGACACAGCTCCGTTACGCAGTCATCGACAACCTGGTTGGCCAGGAACTTATCAAGCTGGAATGCAAGAAGCAGGGCATTAAGGTTCCGGCAGCCAAGGTCGACAGCCTGACCAAGCTTTTCAAGGCTCAGTTCCCCAGCGAAGACGCTTTCCAGAAGGAACTGAAGAAGTCCAACACCACCATGGCTCAGTTCAAGGAAAAGATCGAAGATCAGCTGAAGAGCGAAGCTATTCTCGAAAAGAAGGTTCCGTATCCTAAGGATCCTACCGAAAAGCAGCGTGAAGCTTTCTGGGAACTGAACAAGTCTAAGGTTGCCATTAACGACTCCGTTAGCGGTGCCCGTATCGTGATCAGCACCAAAGGCAAGTCTGCTCAGGAAGTGGCTGACGCCAAGGATATGCTGAAGGGTCTTGCAGCACAGGTTCGCTCCAAGAAGGCTACCTTCGCACAGCTGGCTGCCATGTACAGCGACGACCAGACTGCCAAGAAGACCGGCGGTGTGGTTCCCAAGTTCGTTAAGGGTAACGACGCTCTGGGCAAGGCCATTGCCAAGATCAAGGTGGGCGAAATTACCGAAGTCTACACCGACAAGGACGGCGTTGCAATCTTTATGCTTACCGAACGTAATGACGGTAAGTATGATAGCTACAAGCACCAGATCGACTACATCCTGCGCGTGCAGGCTGAACAGGATCGCCAGGCTCAGCTGAAGGCTTACCTGGATGGCCTTGGCAAGACTTACAAGGTTCAGTACCTTGATGCCAAGTACACTCCGCCTCAGGCAATCGGCGGCAATAATTAATCCGCTTACGGTTTAGTCCGCTTAAATAATTGAAAAAGGCAGCGGTGGATTCAAGCCGTTGCTTTTTTTAATAGAAGTTTTACTCCGGGCCTCAAACCTGTGGCCTCGAACCTTGAATGGAGATTTTGAATGGCTTTCCAGACTACACATACCGGGCTGATTGATTTGCGTGCGCGTATCGATAAGCTCTGGGGGTATCTTTGACTTAGAGGCAAAGACCGAAGAACTTTACGTGTTGGAAAAGGACTCCAACGACCCGAACCTGTGGAATGACCAGGAAAAGGCTCAGGGCATGATGAAGAAGATCGGCAACCTTCGCGATCTTCTGAACAAGTGGACTGAAGTTTCTTCCATTTGCAATGATCTGGCCGAACTTTATGAAATGAGCAAGGACGAAGAGTCCGAAGATTTGACCAAGTCCATCGAAACGGATATCGCTGACCTTAAGGCCAAGATCGAAGAGATGGAATTCAAGAAGATGCTGAATGGCCCTGACGACGCTTGCGCCTGCTTGCTGTCTATCCACCCGGGTGCCGGTGGTACCGAATCCCAGGATTGGGCCTTGATGCTGTTCCGCATGTATACCCACTTCTTTGAACGTGAACGCATGGACTTCAAGGTGGTAGACTTCCAGGAAGCGGAAGATGCCGGCCTTAAGAGCGCAACTATCGAAGTGACCTGCGAAAACGCCTACGGCTTGCTCCGTTCCGAAATCGGCGTGCATCGCCTGGTTCGCATTAGCCCCTTCGATGCCAATGCCCGTCGCCACACCAGCTTTACCGCAGTGTACCTGTACCCCGAACACGAAGACGTGGAATTCGACCTGGATATGGCTGATGTGCGCGTGGATACCTACCGCAGTAGCGGTGCCGGTGGTCAGTACATCAACAAGACGGACTCTGCAGTCCGTATGACTCACTTGCCTACGGGTATTATGGCTAGCTGCCAGACGGAACGTTCTCAGATCCAGAACCGCGAAACCTGTTACAAGATGCTGAAGACCATGGTGGCCGAACATTACCGCCTCGAAGAAGAAGCCAAGCGCGACGCTCGCATGGCTGAAAAGAAGAAGGTGGAATGGGGTAGCCAGATCCGCAGCTATGTTCTGCAGCCTTACCAGCTGGTAAAGGACCTGCGCACTGGCGTAGAAACCTCTGACACCGCCGGCGTTCTGGATGGCAAGATCAAGCCTTTCATTAACGCATACCTGCTTAGCACCAGCGAACAGCAGAACGGCTAAGGTTGCTAAGGAGCCTCGGTAAGCTTGGTTTTTCGAGCGATGTGTCCGCCGAAGGACTATGGTGGTCTAAAAATAGGTCCGCAGGAGAATGCGGGCCTTTTTTGTCCTTTGATTGGTAAAAATCCCTTGTCTTATAGGATTTTCTTGATGCCGGGGATCTTTCGGAAGGCGTACACGACTGCTGTGGATATCACGTAGAAGGCGATGGCAGCGAGAGGTGCGGTTACGATGGGGTGAGGCTCCAGGATTGTTAAATGGAGGCCGTAGAAAGCCTTGATGAACAGCGGGTGAATGAGGTATACGCCCATCATGCATCCGGAAAAATTCAAGGCGATGTTTGTGACCTTCCGGAGAATTATCTTGCGACTTTGCGCATTGGACTGTTCACGGGATTGAACGTTGCCGGATTGTACGTCGGATTGTACGTCGCGGGATTCCTTGCTGAAGGCCGCCCGCATGGCCGCAAATATTCCTGCTGCCATCAGGTATGTCGTTGGCCTGAAGTTCCCGAAAAAGTATTCGTTGGGTGCGTCGTGAAGTTCGCTAATGTAGGTGGCGGCAACGAATGCCACAATCCACGAGGCTAGTCCCGCTCCATACAAAAACTTGCGGGCTCTAGCGCTTATCCCGAAGTTTGCGATGTAGTATCCTGTCAGGTAGAAGCCCACGAAGGAGGTGGCTCCCTGAATGCTGATGTTCTTGTACAGATTAAAGTCGGCGAACTTTGCCAGCAGGTGACTTGCCGTAGGGAGCAGTAGCCCGAAGGCAAAGAAAATCCCGATGACGTAAAGCAACATCTTGCGGGAGGCGTGTTCGGTAAAGACCCGAAGGGGCGGCGTCAGGATGTAGAGACCTACGATGGTGTATAAGAACCAGAGATGTCCTGCGGGTTTTGTAAACAGGAGGAGTGGGGCTGACAGCACATCCGTGACGATGCCTGCGATATCACCCGCAGCAAAACTTCCGTCAACGATGTTCACGTTAATCTGTTCTACGACTCCGTAGAAAATCACCCAGAATACTAGGGGGATCAAAGTGCGGGGGAGGTTGTGCTTTAAGATTTTCTCTGGCGGGTGCGGGTACTTGGGCGAAAGCATGAATGCTCCGCTAATCATGATGAACACGCCTACGCCAAAACGGGAAAGACTATTGAGGAAGTTCAGTGCGGCAAAGTCACTAGAATCTACAGGAACCGTGTACCATACGGAAGTCACCGTATGCTGGAACACTACAGTGAACGCTGCTAGCACCCGCAATACGTCTGCATAAATCTCTCGCGACTTCTCCATACGTCCCACAAATCTAGAATATTTCGTCAATGGATCTATCGGTCGTACCTCCCTCCTGGGTGACGAAAAGCGAGTCATTCTGGAGCCTCGAAGAGGCGATAGAATCCATGACGTTTCTATTCTTATATGGAACAAAATTTTGTGTGTAAAAATTTTGCGTCATTTTATGGGGTTTATATTTTGTATATTTCCCGGCGAATTTAAGTCGCCAAGTAAATTTGTTTAACTTGCCTAGAAATATACTCTAA
>NZ_MWQG01000038.1:0-25517 GCF_002210365.1 Fibrobacter sp. UWH1 | reverse complement strand
AGTTGGCCGCTTTATTTTCTTTTTTTTCGTTCATGAGAATAGCTCCAAATAAAATGGCTATGTTCTACTAATTAGTAGGACTGCCATTTTATGTTGAATTTACTGAAAAAATACTAAAAAATGGTCTAACCCAACAAAAATTAGGTTAGACCAAGTATCTAAGATAAAGTTTTTAGATAGTTATATTACATCTACACTTTGAAAGAACATAGCCAATTTTATTTTTGAACGTTACACAAGGGACGTACTAGGAACGGGGATTTTTACCGAAAAATTCCTTGTAGCACTTGGTAAAATAGGAGGGAGCGGAGAACCCGACGCGGTAAGCCACCTCGGAAATACTAAGGCTCGGATCCTGCAAAAGCTCGCTGGCCCGTTGCAGACGACGCTCGCGGATAATCTCCACAGGGGACTTCTGGGCTAGACTTTTCACCTTGCGGTACAGCTGCACGCGAGAAACGCACATTTCCTGGCTAATATCTTCTACGGAAAGAGTGGGACTGTCCAGCTTTTTATCCACACAGGACAGGAATTTCTCCATAAATTCGTTCTTTTGAGGGATTTCTGCGGACTTTTCCGGTTCAGCCGGCTGGTTTTCAGCTAAAGTCTGGGTCGTTGCGTCCAAAAGTTGGTCTCTTTGTTCCTCAAGTTGGTCCCTTTGCTGTTCCACACGGGCCTTTTCAGCATCAAGCTCCTCATTTTTGCGGATCAGTTCGTCATTTTTCCGGCGAAGTTCCTCATTCAGGCAGTCTTTTACACGATTTGCATGAATAATCAGAATCAAGAAAACGAAAACTACGCCAGTGAAAAGGCACATGGCAATGCTAAGCGTGGCTCGAGTTTCCGATTCATCCTTGATTTTACCAACCAGATTGTGCATCTTGGCGATATAGCCCGCCCTTTTTTGGACTTCGCGGTACTGAAGCAGCAAAACATTGGCATTTTCCTTGGTAACAATGCTGGTTTCTAGTAAATTGTTCTTTTCGTAAGGCTCCCCACGAAGAATCTTCAGGGCAAGGTCAATCAGCTCATCGCCACAGATGGGGTAAATGCCAGAAGCAGTCAGCAGACCGTCACGGACATTTTCCATACCGCCATCGGGAATAGGCAGGGCGTCCACACCCAAATACAGAACTTCATTTTTCTGACCATCCAACTGCCCGCGGGACGAAAGCACCTTGCGAGCCCCCAGGGCCATGCGGTCGTTATCTCCAAAAACCAGGTCGATGGGGCCATCATAATACTTGAGGATTTCCTCCATGGCCTTGGCACCGGATTCTTCCTTCCAGTCGCCCTCGGCGTAACCCACAATTTTCAGATCCGGATATTTTTTGATGGCATCCGCGAAACCCTGATGACGTTCCTTAGCCGGAGAAGAACCCTTGAGGCCACCGATTTCGGCAATGTTTCCCTTGCCTTTCAGCTGGGCTGCCGCAAATTCTCCCATCATATTTCCGATGGCGTAATTGTCTGCTCCCATGAACGCCGCAAATTCCACGTCGTTCATCTTGCGATCATAAAGGATCACAGGCACCTTCATGTCCTGGGCCCGCTTCATACTTCCAGAAAGGCCCTTCACCTGATTTGGAGATACAATCAGAAGGTCTAGTCCTGTATTCAGAAGAGAATCAATCTGACGGCTCTGCTGCACATCATCGTCGTCGGCAAAGGCCATACGGATTTCCACATCCTCATTAAAATAGGATGCCAGCACCAGCTCATCTTTTAGCTGGTAACGCCAATCCGTTAGCGAACACTGAGAAATTCCAATCACATACTTGTGTTCGTGACTGCCACAGCCCATAAGGGTCGCGCACACAAACGTAACAAATAACGCCCCAAACATTTTCATCATGTTTCCAATATACAATAAATTTTCGGTTCTGTTTTCTATATTCCCACTACAATGCAGCCGACTCAATCCTCATTCAAGAATTCTCTGAAGATCGCCTTCAAGCGTTCTTTGCCAGTACTTACAGGGTACTGGTTTCTGGGCATTACTTATGGGGTGTTGGCGGAGTCCATGGGCTTCAGCTATCTTTACCCGCTGAGCATGGCGCTGTTCATTTTTAGCGGGTCTGCGGAGTTTCTTGGCCTGGGAATGCTTGCGGCGAATTTCAATCCGCTGGCCGCTGCAAGTATGGCTCTGGTGGTGGGCGCCCGTCATCTGTTTTACGGAATTTCCATGCTGGACCGTTATCGCGGTATGGGGTGGCGAAAGCCCTTCCTGATTTTCTGGCTTACGGATGAAACCTTCGCCATCAACTATAACGCCAAGGAATCAACGCCTACGGAAATGCTGTTGGTGAGCCTCCTGGATTACCTTTACTGGATATCCGGCGGCTTTATGGGCTACATGTTCGGTTCCCTTCTGAAGGTGGATATTCACGGTCTGGAATTTGTGGTGACCGCCATGTTTGTGGCCATCTTCATGGATCAGTTCCTGAAAGAAAAGGAGCATCGACCGGCGTGGATTGGAATCGGTTGCACGGCGGCGGCGCTGTTCATTTTTGGAAGTCAGTACTTTGTGATTCCTGCCATGATTGGTATTCTTTTGCTGTTGACCACTTTCCGTAAAAAGTTAGAGGTAAACCTTTGACATCCCAACAACAAATATTGACCATTGCCATTCTGGCCTTGATGACGGTGTTGACGCGAGCCTTGCCTTTCATCATCTTTTCGGAAGGGAAGTCCCGGAAAAAAGAAACGCCCAAGTATATTCAGTACCTGGGCAAGGCTTTACCGCTAGCTGTTTTTGGAATGCTGGTGGTGTACTGCCTTAAGGATGTTCAGTGGCTTCAGGGGGTGCACGGCATTCCCGAGGTAGTGGGCATTTTGACTACCGCGGCAGTTCATGTGTGGCGTCGTCAGCTGTTCCTCTCCATGGCTGTAGGAACCGCGATCTACATGATTCTTATTCGCGTTCTGCAGTAGCCTTCATCTTCTTTGCGAAATCGGCCATACGCTGCAGGTCGTTTTCGTTAGGTCGTGTTGCTGCATCGGCCCAGCGTTTCTTGCAGGCTTCAAGGTCTTCGCCCCTGTGGCCGGGAACGCTTCCTTCGAGGCGTCGCTTGATTAGTGCCGGGTTGACGGCTCCCTGGCAGCTGAAGGTCCCGAGGATCCTGTTGCCTGGTCCCATCATGGAACCTGCCCGGGCAAAGGCCGTGATGGTGTGTTCCGTTCCGTCGTAGGCACCGTGGGTCTGGAACAGGGCGACCTTCTTGCCGGAAATTCTAGAAAGTAAAATGGAGGACTTACGGTCGGGAGCGCCCTTGCGGAGCCAGTAACCTACCATGACTCCATCGTAGCCGGAAAGTTTTTCTTCCAGCTTTCTGTCGAGAGTTTCCGATGAAATGGCGAGACTGTTTCTGCAGACGTCGATGGAGACAGATTCCTCATCGTCTTCTTCGCGAATATCTGCGGATCCAATAATTTCCTGAACGTTCAATAAATCGGCACCCATTTCACGGGCGGCCACTTCAGCCAGTTTGCGGGTGTTCCCCGTAACGCTGGAATAAACAACAATCCATTTCGCCATGTCCCTAATCTAATACCAAAAGCGCGGGACAAAAATCATTTTTTTCTTATTGTTGGACGTAAAAAACGCCCGCGTTTCCGCGAGCGTTTTTAGCTTAAAGCTTAAAGCTTAAAGTTTAAAGTTTAAAGGTTAAAGGAAAGCGGATTTTTTCTGAATTTCTTTCCGCTTTACTCTATCCGCTTTCACCTACTACATGCAGGTGTAGCCACCGTCAACCGGAACCATGATGCCGGTAACGTAGCTGGAAGCCTTGCTAGCGAGGAAGATAGCGGCGGTGTCCAGTTCGCCTTCATTACCATAGCGTTCTGCCGGGATCATAGTCTTGGCATTTGCCTGGAAGAAGTCGGAATCCAGGGTTTCCTTGGTGAGCGGGGTGTAGAAGTAACCCGGGCAGATGGCGTTAACGTTGATGCCCTTGCTGGACCATTCAGCGGCCAGGGCGCGGGTCAGGTTAACAACTGCGCCCTTTGCGGCGTGGTACGGTGCAGAACCGCAGATCTTGTTACCAACAAGGCCGTACATAGAGGCGATGTTGATGATACGGCCATACTTTGCCGGGAGCATTGCCTTCTTGGCGACGGCGCGAGCCATCTTGAAGGTGCCGCCCAGGTCCACGTTCATTTCGTGGTTCAGCTGGTCGTCGGTAATGTCTTCTGCCGGAGCGACAGCGCCGGTACCGGCGTTGTTGATCAGGATGTCGATGCGGCCAAGCTTTGCGAGGATTTCGTCAACGGCAGCTTCGACCTTGGCGGTGTCGGTAATGTCGCACTGGACTGCGATAGCTTCGACGCCGTAGGTTTCAGAAATTTCCTTGGCGACAGCTTCGATCATTTCCTTGCGGCGGGCGATTGCAACAATCTTTGCGCCCTGATTTGCAAGTGCCTTGGCCATCTGAACGCCAAGACCAGTGGAACAACCAGTAACAACTGCGACCTGACCGGTCAAATCAAAATAATTCTTCATCTTTATTCCTTGTGTGATGATTTTTTTTAAAATGCGAAAGTAAAATACACTTTAAAACCTTTAAAGTGCTACAAATTGGAGCAATTTTTCAAAAAAATTACGGAAATTCGTTGAAAATCACAAAAAAAGACCCGATTACGGGTCTATTCCGTCGATCTCGACGACTTTCTTGTTGTTCGTTGAGCCTAAAACCACCCGAACATCCCGCTTGTGAACCTTAAAATGGTCTGCCAGCAGCTCGCAGATGGCTTCGTTGGCGGCACCCTCTACCGGCGGGGCCTTGACTTCCACCTTAAAGCTGCCGTCGGGCTGGGGCGTTACCGATTCCCGCTTGCTGCGGGCGTGAACCTTGATATTGATTCTCATGGGGTTCCTGCGGGCTTAGGCCAGGACGTTTCCCATGGTGGGAACATTGACCTTGGCAGGAGCCACGCGCTTGGGTTCCCGTTCCAGGGCTTCCATTTCGCGCTGGTCGTTTTCCATGGCGGTCAGCAGGTCCTGCTGGCCCTTGATCAGGGCGCGGCAGCGGATGAAGTAGTTGGTGCGCAGCTGTTTCAGCTGTTCGATTTCGGCGCGGAGGTCTTCGGCTTCACGCTTGGTACTTTCCACTTCGCGGACGGCGCGGGCCTTGGCTTCGGCGATAATAATTTCGGCTTCCTTTTCGGCGGTAGACTTTACTTCGTCTACAGTCTTCTGCATGGTCACTACGGCGTCCTGGATTGTCTTTTCAATCTGGCGGTAATAGTTGACGCGCTCTTCGGCCACCTTCAGACGTTCAGTCAGGTCGGTTCGCTCCCTGGACATCTGTTCAAAGGCGTTGGCTGCCGTTTCCAGGAATGCCTTGACTTCTTCGGGGTCGATGCCGCCAAAGCTCTTCTTGTGGAAAGTCTGATTTCGGATATCTAGAGGTGTCAGTTCCATAATTAACCTTGTAAAGTTGGAAGTCCTTTTTAAGACGTGTAGAAATATAATAATAAGAATTCCCAATTTAGTCCGTCTAACTTTATAAAGTGGGTTAGAGGTGCCGAAAATTGAAAAAAATTCAATTAAAAATGTAGACTTTTTTTGTTTTCTGCAGAATTCGTTTTATATTTTGGTGCAGGATAGGATTGATGAGAATAATAAAGAATTTCTGGAAACAGCAGAACACCCTGGAAAGGAAACTTTTCTGGTCGATTCTTGTTGTGGTGACCCTGGCTTCTACGGGTTCGGCTGTCTTTACGGTAGCTGAAGGGATGAGCGCCATAGCTGCGGCCTGTGGCTTCGGCTGTGTACTTGTCTGCTTGATGGTGGCTGCCGTTGCAGTAAAAACTTCCCTGTATAACCAGTGTTATCTGGTGATGTGCTGCCTGCTCACCTGCTTTTTGATGCCGTTGCTGTTCTTGTTCTGCGGCGGTATTACCAGCGGAATGCCTCTTTACTATGTGACGGCCATTGCCTTGATCGCCTATGCGGCGCGGGGGACGGCCAAGATCGTGGCTTTTTCTGTGTCGGTCCTGGTGAACGCCATTGTGTTTTTGGCGTCCTGGGTCTACCCGAACCTGGTGGTGGCGGAATTGGATCGGGATGGCGCCTACCTGGATATTCTGGTAACGAGCCTCTTCACTTCGTTGACCCTTTTTGCTGTGGGGGCGTTCTCTTTGAGGGCTTATGCCGAAGAACGCAAGAAGTGTGAAGTTTTGCTGTATAAATTGGATTATTTATCGCAGCGAGACCCGCTAACCGAGATTTATAACCGCAGGCACTTGATTTCCCACTTGCAGGATGTGGTCTGGCGCCGTCGAAATGAATTTTACCTGCTGATGCTGGACCTGGATGACTTTAAGCGGATAAACGACCGTCTTGGACATCCGTTCGGGGATCAGATTATCAATGCCGTGGCTCGAATTCTGGCAAATCATCAGGACGAAGGTTGCGGGGAGTGTGTTGCCCGTTACGGCGGCGTTAATTTTGTGTATGCCATGAACGCTTCGTCCGAAGGCGAGGCTTTTGCCAGGGCGGAAGCTATCCGCAAGGAAGTTCGCCAGCTCCAGTTTGAAGATTTTCCAGACGTTTCCGTGACTATAAGCGGTGGTTTTGTGCCTTGTTCTGGGCGGTCTTTCTCTGATATTCGGCAGGTTTTGAGCCACGTGGATGAACTTCTGGTGTTTGCGAAAACCCATGGAAAAAATCAAATTCGCAATGGGGCTGATTAAGAAATTCGTGGAAAAGGTGTTGATAACCCCGATTTCTTAGACTACCCCCCTTGATTTATCCTTGAACTTTACTAAATTTGCATTTCAAAAATTTGACTTTTAATAAAGGTTACTACAATGAAAAGAACTTTCCAGCCTCACAATCGTAAGCGTGTCAACAAGCATGGTTTCATGACCCGTATGGAAGACCGTTGGGGTCGTGCTGTTTTGAGCCGTCGCCGCGCCAAGGGCCGCAAGCGTCTGACCATCAGCGACACTATCTACAAGAAGTAATTTGGGAATTGGCTCGTGGCCAGTCTACGTTCTTATAGGCTGCCCAACCAGCCCGCTTACCGGCAAGTAGCCGTCCAAGGGAAGTATGTCCGCGGTTCATCGTTCTCGATGAGGTGGATTGATAGTCCGGACGGTTTTTGTCGTTTCTGCTTTTTGGCAAAAAAGAAAAACGGTAATGCCGTTTATCGCAATAGGTGCCGCAGACTTCTGCGCCCGTTGTTCTATGGGATGGTTCCCCAGATCGCCAAGCCTGTTTGGGCTATGATCATCGTAAACGATAAGGCCGAAGAAGTTACTTCGGAACGTTTCCGCGAAACCGCCGAGAAAATCTTCAAAAAGATGGAATGGAGCCATGCAGACTCCGACGTCAAGAATGGATAAGATACGGGATGTTGCCCGGAGCGTGATGATTGCTCCCATACGTCTGTACCAAATTATCCATCCTTTTTTCTTTAGTGGCGTCTGCAGGTTTCAGCCGACCTGTTCTCAGTATGCAATTGAGGCTATCCGCGTCCACGGAGTCTTCAAAGGTTTCTATCTTGCGGTTTTTAGAATTTTAAGGTGCAATCCATTTTGCAAGGGCGGCTACGATCCCGTACCCCCTAAAAAGGAAAGAAGATGAACAAGAATACCCTAGTCGGAACTATTCTTATTGTAGCCATCATGATCTGGTGGTTCAGTACCAATGCCGCTAATAACGAGGCCGCCATGGCTGCCAGGGCCGCCCAGAAGGCTGCTGCAGATTCTGTTGCTGCCCTCCAGGCCGAACAGTCTGCCTCTAATGGTAGCCTGGTTCTCCCGGTAACGGGAAATATGGAACTGAAGCCCGCTCCGGTTCTGGGTGGTGCTCCTGCGGTTGCCGCAGCGGATTCTTCTGCCAAGGATTCTGCAGCTGTTGATTCTTCCGCTGCACCTGCCAAGGTGATTGAAGCCCGTTCCGTCGTGGTGGAAACCGAAAAGTTCATCATGACCCTCACCAACAAGGGTGCAAAGATCCAGAGTGTGATCGTGAAGGCCCTGCCGGATTCCGCAGGCAAGTTCCCCGAACTGATTCAGGATACCACCCTCGGTGCCCTGGACCTGAAGATTGACGGTGCTGACCTGAGCGAAGTGCTGTTTGATGCTGGTGAAGTTCCCGCTAAGATTGATGTGGCTTCCGATACTACAGTGCAGTTTGTTTTCAAGGACGCCAATGGTAACCAGGTTATCCGTAGCTATGGCTTTACCAAGGATGGTGCTGCTGTTCGCCAGTCCAACAAGGTGGTGGGTTTCCGCGCTAACGGTTATGAACTATCCTGGAAGGGCGGCATGAAGGAAACCGAAGACATTCCTCAGGGTAAGAGCTTCGGTGGCGCCTCCTACTTCTTCAGCGAAGTCGTCTACAATAATACCAGCAATGTGGAACGCGAAATGGTCCGCGAAGAAACTTCCTTCAACGATGGCCGTCTTTCCTGGGCTGGCCTTCGTCGCAAGTATGTCGCCATGACCATGCAGTTTGACACTCCGGTTCCTGCGACCCTCAAGGCAAAGCCCATGAAGGTGATGGAAAACGACAAGGATCCCGGTACCTACAAGCTGACTGTTTCTGATGAATTCCATGGCGACGAACTGGCTTACAACTTCATGGTTCTCCCGCTGCAGTGGAACGAAATTGAATCCCTGAACCAGGACTACGAAAAGATCATCGTCAGTGGCTGGACCTGGTGCGGAGCAAACGTTTGGTTCGTATGGATCTGCAAGATGTTGCTGAAGCTCCTGAACCTGTTCTACAGCATGTTGCCCAACTACGGTATCGCCATCATTCTGGTGACCTTCATTGTCCGCGGTATTACCACTCCGTTTACTGTCAAGCAGATGAAGTCTACCAGCGCCATGAGCAAGCTGAAACCCCAGCTGGATGAAATCAACGTGAAGTACCGTAGCGATCCTCAGAAGAAGCAGGCCGCTATTATGGAACTTTACCAGAAGAATGGCGTGAACCCGCTGGCTAGCTGCACTGGTGGCTGCCTCCCCATGCTGTTCCAGATGCCGGTGTTCATGGGCTTGTTCTTCGTGCTTGGCCGTGCTGTGGAACTCCGCGGTATGCCGGCATTCCTCTGGATTACCGACTTGAGCCGTAGCGATGTTATTTTCGATGGCTTCAGCATTCCGTTCCTCATGCCTGCCGGTCTCGCTGTTCTCCCCTGGATCATGGTGGTTACCACCTATTTCCAGACCAAGGTGACCATGGGTAGCAACTCCGCGATGGATCCTGCCCAGGCTAAGATGATGGCTTGGATGATGCCCGCCATGATGTTCCTGTTCAGTGCCGTGATGCCTTCTGGCCTTGTGCTCTACTGGATTGTTTCTAACATCTGGTCCATTGTCCAGTACAAGATCATCAAGCGCGATCAGAACGGCTCCGATTCCAAGACTATTAAGGGCAAGAAGGTCCAGGACGCTGAAATCGTCAAGTAGTCTGCTGGCTTTCTAGACTGTAGTCTTATAGAATTGAAAAACTCCCGAGGTCTTGAACTCGGGAGTTTTTTTATAGTATGAATTTTTCCGTTTGACTACTCGTATTCTGCGCCGTCTAATTTGCGGCCGAGAATCTTGTATTTCATCTTGATTGCCTTCCGCAAAATGGGCCAGCCGATTTTATGGAATCCCTTTTCCAGCAGGGTGTCTCGGGTCTGGGTGATGATGTTCCCTGCGGGCTTGGGGAGCCATTCTTCCTTGAAATCGTTTGCGAGACCTGCTTCCTTGATAAGGGCTGCGTAGTCTGCCGAGAGGGCGTCGTAGGCCTTGTTTCGGATAAAGTGCATTCTTTCCTTGGCGTCGAATCGGTGCTGCAGGAGTTTGCGCTTTACAAAACCGCAACCTTGTGCGATCAGTTCCGGATAGGCGAACATGACAGGTCGTTCTGTGTAGAAAAGACTTTCCGTCTGAACTTCAGCTTCTAGGAATGCGCTGGAAAGCCCGATTTCAAGACGATGGACCACATCGTAGAAAGTTTCCTGTTCGGGAGTTTCCATGAGGTGCATATAGAAGGCCCCAAGTGCTTCCTGTTTTAGATAAAGGAAGAAAGACTGCAGGTGGGGAGTGACTTCGTTGTTCATGGTAAGAGAAACCGCGTCGGCAGTGCTGGTTTCGGCCCGCTTGATAAAATCGGCGAAACGGTTCTGGTAGTAGACGATAGAATCGTTTACCAGCAGGATTCGTTCGATACTGGTCAATGGGGCAAACTTGCCTTTGCCTTGTGCCAGATCCTTGAGAAAACGGTGCCACATGCCGAAGTCGAAGCCGTGGTTTTCTGTAAGGTAAAGCCTGATCCCGTTTTCTTCGAGGAACGTGTTTGTTTCTGCAGAAAGCGGACGGTTATTTGTCAGAAGGACCACGGTAAAGTCGGTTTCTGCCAAGTGCTTTAACGCAAAGCGGACGTAGCCGGGGAGGTCTTCCCCGACTTGGTACGAAGCGTATAGGACTAGCTTGGAACTTGTAGGCATGATTACCTGCGGCGGGTGCGGACCTTGCCTTTACGGGGCTTTTCGCTGCGGCTTCTGGGGGTAGCGCGAGTTTCCTTGGCGGCTGAACTGTGTCCGCGGTCGGCTCTGCCTCGGGCGGCACGTCCGGTGCGTTCGAAGCTGGGTGCGTCCATGTCGGAACCACGGCGGCCACGACGTCCTCGTCCGCGCATGCCTGCGGAAAGGAATGCCGGCATGCCGTCATCGCGATCGTCATCGTCGGGCTGACTCAGGTAGCCCATGGCTTCTGCGGCTTCGGCTCGGTCCATGCGTTCGTTGTAGTTGCGAGCGTCTTCTTCCACGTCGCGGCGGGTGCGGCGCTGCTTCTTGGGCTCGGGAGAGAGTTTCTCGATAATGGAGAAGTCCACCTGGCCGCGTAGCGGGTCCACGCGGAGCAACTGAGCCATCACCTTGTCGCCACGGCGGAAGGTGCGGCCACTGCGCTTGCCGAAGGCAAGACCCTGATCCGGATTGTATACGTAGAAGTCATCGCCGGCGATGTCGCGGTAGCGGCACAGACCTTCGGCGATGGGATCGTTAATGGAAAGGTAGATGCCCCATTCCTCGATGCCGTTGACGGTGGCCTCGAAGTTGTCGCCGATGCGGTCCTTCAGGAGCCAGGTAGAGCAGACCTTGATGGCCTGGCGTTCCACCTTCATGTTCTTGATTTCGTTGGCGGAAATCAAGTCGCATACGTCAATGACGCTTTCCTTGCGCTCTGCGGAAATTTCCTTGCCCTTGCGAGCCAGTTCGCGATGGCACCAGAGGTCGGCGTAACGGCGGATGGGGGAGGTAAAGTGAGAGTAGTCCTGCCAATTCAGGGCGAAGTGGCCGAAACTGTTGCTGTCGTAATGAGCCTTCTGCATACTACGCAGAATACGGTTCATCAAGGTCTCGTCGTCACCAGCCTTCTGCACCAGGTGTTCATAGAGCTTGAACGCGGTGGGATTCAGGTTGGTGTCGCCGCTGCGGGGTTTGCCCAGATCGCGAAGCATCACCGGAGCGCCCTGGAACAGGTTGGGGTACATATAGTACAGTTCCATGATGTCCTTGGTGTCGGGGGCTTCGTGAATACGGTAGATGCCCTGCAGACCGCGCTTCTTCAGTTCCTTGGCGCAGCAGTTGTTGGCAATCAACATACATTCTTCAACCCAGGAGTTGGAGATGTCTGTGGTGCGGGGGTAAATGTCAGTGGGTTCGCCGGCTTCGTTGAAGTGGCAGCCCAGTTCGGTACTCTTGAATTCCAGCAGGCCTTCCTTGGTACGGTTGGCTTTCAGCTTGGCGGTAACTTCGGCCAGGTCCTGCATATCCTTGTCACCTTCTTCCCACAGCTTCTTTGCTTGCTGGTAGGTGAGGGAGCGGGTAATGCGGACGATACTGCGGTGGAAATCCCAGCTGAGAACATTGGCGTTCTTGTCCAGCATGATCATGCAGGTGTGGGCGCAACGGTCCACATCTTCGTGGAGGGAGCAGATGTCGCTGGAAAGTTCGTCGGGAATCATGGGGACTGCGGTCCAGGGCAGGTACTGGGTGTAGCTGCGTTCCATGGCTTCCTGGTCCAGGGCGCTGCCCTCGGGAACATAGTAGCTTACGTCAGCGATATGGACTCCCAGCTTGTAGCCGCCATCTTCTGTACGTTCGATAGAAATGGCGTCGTCATGGTCCATGGCGCCTTCGGGGTCGATGCAGAGGATGGTGGTCTTGCGGTAATCCACGCGACCCTTGAAATCTTTTGCGGTAGGAGCCTTGATGGTCTTGATGTAATCCTGGATTTCCTTGCTGAAGCCCTTGGGAAGGTTAGACTCTTCCATGAACTTCTGGGTAATCTCGGACCAGGAAACGTTCAAGATTTCGGCGGAATGGTCCACCTTGGCTAAATAGCTGTGCTTCAGACGGGGGTGGGGGTACAGGGTAAAGCTGATGACTTCCCCTTCCTTACCCGGAGCCTGACGGCGGTGGCACATTTCGAACTGCTGTTCTGAATCCAGTTCGGTGACGATCCAGGATTCTTCGCCAGTCTGGTGCAGTACGCCTCGGCGGACGCGGGTGCTCTTATCGTCGGTGGTCTGGCGGCGGCTACGGGCTCCCGGACGGCGGTTGTCGCCATCGCTTGCTTCTGCCAGCTTTTTCAGGCGTTTTTCACGCTTTTCTTCCAAAGGTTCGCCGTCACCAATCTGGTATTCCTTGTGATTGGTACGCTTCAAGACGCCCTGGCTGACCAAATCGGCCAGAAGCTGCTTGAATTCCATTTTCTGTTTCTTGGGAAGGCCGAGGGAGGCGCGGAGTCTGCTCCCAACCATGGGTTCTTCTCGGAGAACGGCGACAATCTGCTCGACTGTCGGTAATTGCTGTGCCATGTTAAGCCTCCTTTTATGCTTCGGCCTGGGCCGCTGCCATTTCCGCCTGCTTATAGGGCAATGCGGATTCAATCAAATCGTGTACTTCGTCGCGGAAGTCTGCCATAGGTTTATCGGCGTAATCTTCGTATTTGTAAACCGGATGGACGACAATCTTGACTTCACCGGGAACGAGCGAAAACTTCGTCTTGGACAGACGTTCGCCGGTTCCAATTAATGTAATTGGCAAAATTGTAAAATGTTCTTCTTTCGCCATGCGAAATATTCCATTTTGGAACTTCAGCATTCGGCCATCGGCACTACGGTGTCCTTCGGGGAACACGCTGATGGTGTAGCCCTTGGAAAGTCGGTCACTGACCAGCTTGCCCATGCCGGCATTTTTCTTGGGATCCTTGTGGTTTACTGGGATACAACCTACGTGGTTGAGGACCCATCCGAAAATGGGGATGTTCCAAAGTTCGCCCTTGGCGATAAAGGAGCTAATGATGATGCCCGGCCAGATAACGTTGATGTCCAGGAAACTCTGGTGGTTGGACACGATAACGAAATTGGTACCTTCGGGGATATTTTCTTTGCCGATCACGTTCAGCTTGATTCTAAAAATCTTGAACAGTACATTAAAATAGGTGATACAGACACGGGTACATTCTTGCCATTGACCCAAAAGTCCACCACGGAAAAGCATGTAGGGGACGCCGATGATGATAAGGGAAACGGCGATGGTCAGGTAATAAAGTATTGCTCTAATAAAAGATACAAAAGCCATAATTGGAACCTTAATGTTGTGATGCGATGGGTCCTTGTTCTCTTGTAGACAATCTACATAAAAAAAGGGACCCCTGCGTCATCAAGGGTCCCGTACTAGATGTTTTTTAGCTTATTTCAACTTCCATTCCAAGGTTTGGCCGGCTGCCAGGGGAACCACTCCGTTGACGACCTGGGGAACAGTCCAGTTTTCCTTGACCACTTCGATTTGACTGGTGGTTCGGGGAAGTCCGTAGAAGTCTGCACCGAAGCCCGCGATGAAATTGGCTAGCTTGTCCAATGCACCTGCCCGATCAAATTCCTGTACGAGAAGCGGGATGGCTACGGGGGCGCTATAGACGCCAGCGGCACCGCAGGGGCATTCCTTCTTACCCTGCTGATGGGGAGCGGAATCGGTGCCCAGGAAGAACTTGGGATTGCCGCTAAATGCGGCTTCGCGAATGGCGGCGCGGTCTTCGGGGCGCTTGGGCAGAGGTTTGCAGAAGTGGTGGGGACGCAGGGCGTCGCCAATCACATCGTCCAGAGTCATCATCAGGTGATGAACGGTAAAGGTGGCTGCCACATTGGCGGGCAGACGCTTTACGGCTTCTACGGCCTTTGCACTGGAAAGATGTTCAAAGACTATCTTCAGCTTGGGGAATTTTTCGGCCAGAGTTTCCACGCGCTTGATGAATGCGGGTTCGCGATCCAGGCAGAATTCGCCCGGTTCTTCACCATGGACGCAGAGAATAAGGCCCAGTTTTTCCATCATGGCCACTACGGGGAATACGGCTTCGAAATCACTGATTCCGTCGGCGCTGTTGGTGGTGACGCCTGCAGGATAGTACTTGCCTGCCACGACACCTTCTGCCATCATGTCCTTTAGATCCTGTTCGGTGTAGTTCGGATTCAGCTTGAAGGTCATGAGGGGCTGGAAATCCGGGCGGACACTCTTGGCGGCTTCAAGAATCTGCTGCTTGTATTCCTTGATGGATGCGGCAGATGTCATGGGGGGCATGGTGTTGGGCATGATGATGGCACGGCCGAATTGTGCAACAAGGTCGCGGACATAGCCGGGCATCAGTTCGCCCTGACGGAGATGGGCGTGAAAGTCATCGGGTAAAGGAAGGAACATAATAGTGAACAGTGAATAGTTGGGAGTGAATAGTGAAGAGTTATGAGCGATGAGTGATGAGTTATGTGCTAAAGTTAGGTGCCTTCGGCGCGATTATCTAGCTCATTGCTCTCGGCTCAAAACTCACCGATGAAAGGAGCCGTAGGCGACCGCCCTCGCGCCTCTTATCCGCTTGTTCTTAGGTCTCGGAACAGTTCCCTGGAGATTTCGCTGTTGGAGGTTCTCCAGTATTCAAAGGAGTTGGGTTCCGTAAGAACTTTGCGGTGCAAGAAGCAAATATTGCAATCCAATTCTTTAGAAATCAGCAAGTCATGGGTCACGATGATGATTGTTGTCTTAAACAGCATTCGCATGTTGTCGATCAGAGGCAACAGGTTTCGGCGATTGTAGTTGTCCAGACCTGCGGTAGGTTCATCCATCAAAAGGAGCTTCGGGTCCATGGCCCAGGATCTTGCGATGGCCACGCGCTTCTGCATACCCATAGAAAGCTGGTGCGGGTAAAGGTCTGCTTCTTCACGGACTCGCATCAAGTCCATGGCCATGTTGATCTTTTCGTCGATTTCGTCGGGTGAGCCCATCTTGTGGTATCGCAGGGGGAGGGCGATGTTATCTCGCACCTTCAGATTGGAAATGAGGGCTCCATTCTGAAAAACCAGTCCTACCTGACGTTTTGCCACTTCCAGTGCCGTTAGACGTTCCGGTGGGATGTATTCACCAAAATAATATAGGTTCCCCTTGGTGGGGCGCACCAACCCTGCAATGATTCGCAGAATGGCACTTTTTCCCTGACCGGATCCACCACCGATACAAATAGTGTCGCCACGGGTCACGGTAAGATTCGCTCCGGTCACTAACTCTTTCTGGGGGTCGTCTTCAACTTTCTTGAAGAATCCCAAGGCTCGGGGCTTTGAGAAAATCGTTCCTGCCAGATCGTTGTAGGACAGGTGAATATCTTCCATTCTTAAAGCTTCGTCAATCATTAGATAATCGAGTTGATGTTGTTCATGTAGTCGACGAAATAGAATATAGAAAGCACTACGTCTGCGCACACAATATACAGGAAGGACTTGATAACGGATCGGGAGGTGGCCTTGGGGACCTGGCGGATGTCTCGCGGAATATTCAGTGCCTGGTAACAGGCGTTGGTTGTAATGATTGCCCCGAAAACGAGAGGCTTGATTATGATATAGACGAAATCTGTAAGGGTCAGTGCGCTCAGGATTTCAGTGGTCAGATAATCCCAGGTCAGCTGGATGTTGATGATATTTCCGGTGAGGGCGATCATGGCCTTGGTTACGAGGAACCCTGCACAGATGGCGCTTGCACTGAAGATGATGTTCATGAAAAACAGGGCGATGCATCCACCAAAAAGGCCCGGCATAACAAGGAATCGAATCGGGTCCACACCCATGGTGGCCAGCGCATCAACTTCCGAATTAATGACCATGCTTCCGATGTATGTGGTCAGCGAGGATCCACTTCGGCCAGCGATAAGGAATGCCGTAAGAATGGGCCCTAATTCTCGGATGATTACAATAACAATCAGACTTCCAACCACATCGGAGAAACCCATCCTGCCCATGAGGGAGATTACTTCGATGATGACGACTGTACCGAACAAGGTGGCCACGACGAACAATACCGGAAAAATTTCTACGCCGGTAAAGAACGTCTGGGTGATGATATTCTTGGTGTCTGTCTTGAAATTACGGTTGCGAGAGAAAAGACTGGTGATGGCGTTCCAGAAAAGAGCGCACTGCTGCCCAAAGGTACGATGCAGCAAGAACATTCCCAGGTAGTGGAATATCTTTGCCGGGGGGCTGAGCTTCTGCCAGTTTTTTGATCTCTTTGTTCTCACTAGACCTTTTCGCCTTGGTTCATTGCTTCAAGAATTTCAGTCCAGAGCTGGTCAAGACCGAATTTTTTTAGGGAGCTCACGCAAAGAGGGTTAGATTCAAGACCGAACTTTTCCTTGATGGAACGAAGTCCCTTGGCAAGTTCAGACTGATTGACCTTATCGCGCTTGCTGGCAACGATCAGCACGGGGCATCCTGCGGCGCGGATATTTTCCACGGCGTCGATGTCTACGTCATGTCCGCCGTGGCGGATGTCTACCAGATAGACCAGACCCTTCAAGTCCTTGCATTTTGCGATGTAGTCTCGAATGGCGGTGGACATCTGCTCGCTTTTGGACGAACTGACCTTTGCGTAGCCTACACCTGGTAAATCTACTAGAAAAAACTTGTTGTTGACTTTGAAGAAATTGATTTCGCGGGTTTTTCCGGGGGTAGAACTGACCTTGACCAGTCCGTTCTTGCCCATAAGTGCATTCATAAGGGAAGATTTTCCCACATTGGATCGTCCAAGAAATGCGATTTGAGGGAGGCGTTCCTCGGGAAGCCCTTTCATGTTTACGGCTGCCGTTACAAAGACTGCCGAGGTGACGGTGAAGCCGCCCACTTCAACGGGGGCTTGGTGCTTTACGGGTGCGCTCATAGGCTTACTCTTCCTTCGAAGGCTCTTAACATGGTGACTTCGTCTACAAATTCAAGATCGCTGCCCATGGGGATGCCGCGGGCCAGGCGGGTACGCTTAACGTTGACTCCGTTGAGCATGCGGTCGATCATGAGGGCGGTGCTGTCAGCTTCGGGGCTGGAACCCAATGCCAGGACCAGTTCTTCGATCCCTTCGGTCTTGATGCGGTTGACCAGTTGGTTTAAGTGGAGTGCCTCGGGACCGATACCGTCTAACGGAGAAATGACTCCCCCCAGTACAAAATAAAGTCCGCGGAAAATGCCTGACTTTTCAAAGGGGATGATGTCTGAACTTTTTTCTACGACGCAGATGGACTTTGCTCCTGCCCTGGCCTTGCAGGTGGGGCAGAGGTCTTCGTCGGTAAAGGCGTAGCAGTTGGGGCAATGATGAACTTTGGTAATGGCGTTCACCAGGTTCTCGGCGAAGCGTTCCACGTCGGATTGCTTGCGGGTGAGAATGTGGTAGGCCAGGCGTCGGGCTGTCTTTTGCCCGATGCCGGGGAGACCTGAAAATTCCCCGATGAGAGCTTCAAGACTTTGTGGTTCTACCATCATAGGCTATTTTCCGGTCTGGCGTATAACATGAGCAGCAACCATTCCTGAATGTGGCGCATACCAACCCAGACGACTGCATCTTTTATGTTGTCTATATGGTCGTGGGCCTGGCTGTCGGAATTGACGAACTTTAGAAGGTTTGCGGCAATTTCCGGATGTTTGTCCAAGTTGCTGCAGAGTTCTTCTAGAGTGGGGCGGATCCGCAATAGCTGGAGCAACTGCAAAATGGCTGTAGATGTGGCGTCAATTTTTTGACCGGTGACCATTTCGGGTCGGGCGAAATAGAACCCTTGAAAATAATCGTAACCGGCTTCTACGCAACGCTTGAAGGTTTCTTCGTCTTCGACTTTTTCGGCCAGGAGCTTGATGTTCCTTGCCTTGAAGAAGGCGGCGGCCTTGCTCATGCTGTCTAGGCTGTTTTCTACAACGTCCATCTTGATGTAGCTGACGTAGGGGAACAGCGGGGCGAAGCGGTTGATGAAGTTCTCTTCGAAGATAAAGTCGTCCAGGGCGATTTCGAAACCCATGGACTTATACTCCTCGATGGCTTCGATGACGCGGTCGTCCACTTCTACACTTTCGAGAACTTCCAGAACGAAATATTTAGGATTCAGCAGGCCGAATAAATTGTCCAGCAGCATGTTCCGGCTGCAGTTGACAAAAGCCTTGCTGCTGCCGACCAGACGCTGGATGCCGATGTTGTTCAGTACGTTCTCCAACACCTGTGCGGTTGCCAGCAAGTCGCTGGATATAACAGCCGTACTGCTGTTCGGAGAATCTCTGAACAGCAACTCATAGGCGCATACCTTGCCATCGCGGTCAAGGATCGGCTGACGGGCTAAATAAGCGAGTGATTCCATGGAGAGACGTGAGGTGCGAGGTCGCTCGCAAAGCTCGCTTTGAGGTATGAGCTGAACAATCGCGCCGAGGGCGCCCTAAAAAGAGCGCGAAGCGCCATGCTTTCACTCAAAGTGCCGGAGGCACGACCTCATTGCTCAAAGCCTTACGGAGTAAGGCGACCTCGTTGCGTTAAATTCGGGCGGACTTGATACCGAAGAGCAGGATGCTGCGTGCGCCTGCGTCCCAGAGCTTGTCCATGATGGCGTTGGCATCTTCCTGGGGCACCATGGCCTTTACGGAGTACCAGTCACGACCGTGGAGCTTGGCAACGGTAGGAGCATCGAGACCCGGGGTCAGGGCTACAGCCTTGTCGAGAACGTCTGCGGGGCAGTCGTATTCGATCATCATGTAGGACTGTGCGACCAGCTTACCCTGGATGCGGCGGATCAGGGTGTTCACTTCTTCCAGGTCGGTCTTCTGGGGGTTGCAGTAGAGGGCTGCGTTGGAGCGGAACAGCGGTTCACCGATAATGCGAAGGCCTGCCTGCTTCAGGGTGGTACCGGTTTCCACAACGTCTACGATAGCGTCGGCCACGCCAAGGCTAACGGAGATTTCCACAGCGCCTTCCAGAACCACAAAGTTCATGGGCTTCTTGTAGTAGCCTTCAACAATGTTGGGGAAGGAGGTGGCGATGGTGGAATCCTTCAGTTCGTCCAGAGTCTGGATGGGGCTTTCGTTAGGAACTGCAGCGCACATCTTGGAAGCGCCAAAGGGCAGGTCCAGAACCTTGACAGCCGGGCTCTTGGCTTCGGCGTTGAAGTCGATGCCGGTGATTCCTGCGTCGATGATGCCGCGACCCACATACATGGGGATGTCGCTAGGGCGCAGGAAGAAAAATTCGATACCGTTCTTGGTGTCGATCTGGGTCAAAGTCTTGTAGGGCTTGGATGCCTTGTAACCGCAGGCCTTCAGAAGTTCCTGGGTGGGTTCAAAGAGCATGCCCTTGTTCGGGAGAGCTACCTTAATCATAGTTTAGCGTACACTTCTTCGAGGGTGAGACCTTTTTCTGCCATCATGCAGGCCACATAGTACAGAACCTGGGAAAGTTCCAGGCACTGGTCGTCGCGGGTTTCGTAACGGGCGGCCATCCAGCTTTCGCCGGCTTCTTCCACCAGCTTCTTGCCGATACCGTGAGCACCCTTCTTAAAGAGTTCAGTGGTGCTCTTGCCTTCGGGCATGGTTCTCTTGCGCTCGCAAACCAGCGCGTAGATTTCTTCAAACGTCATGATTGACCTCTTTTTGATATTTCTTTACGAGGTACAAGATAGAAAATTCAAAAAAGTCCACTTATGCATTTTGAATGTTCAATAAGGTTTAACGTCCTATTTTGCGGAACATCTATTTTATATTTGGAAATATGAAGTCTTTCGTGAAAGTTCTTGTTGCTGTGGCTCTTGTATTGGTGTTGGGAGTGTCACTTTACCAGTTTATCAGTTCTCGTGAAAAGGGGATTGCCCCGCAAAAATTGAGTTTCCCTGAAGCCCTTGAAAAAGCGGACCGAATGGAAGTGACTGCGGCGGGCCTTGGTAAAATTGAACGTAGCAAGATAATTGATGGTCGGTTGTACCAGAACTTTGTACAGATACTCCGTGTCGGTCTTCTTTATGAACATCCGCAGGATACTCTCGAATCTGACTGTAAAGAGGGTGCCTATATTACTTTGTATCGCGGTGCGGATTCCCTGGACAGATTCCGTTTTACCACTGCGTTTAACCGAGAAGGTTCGGTGGGATACTGGAGTACTCCCAGATTGCATAAGATTAATAAATTCCTGAAGGATGTGGGCGTTCCCTTTAGAGGTTGCAAAATCGAATCTGACATGGTTACTGAAAAATCTGAAAAGACCGAAGTAATGACTGTTCCCAAATTCAAGAAAAGACATGGGAAACGGGATGCTGATTCTTCTGAGATCCAGTATGAAGTAGACAGAGACGGTAACGTGTTTGAGTTGGGCGATTCTGTAAAAAAACAGGTTGCCGTAACGATGGAACTTTTGAACGAACTGATTTTCCCGGCCGATACGGCTCTTGGAACACCGCTTAGTGAACTTGTACGAGACTGCAACCGGGCCGAAGTGATTTTTAACTGCAATGAGGATTGTAAGAAAGAGGTTCGCGTAGCTTCTAAGAAGGTGGTGCTTGATTCTGTGCAGCTGGCGGAATTCAAAAAAATGTTGCTGAACCCCACGTTTGAAACTTTTGCTGGTTCTACTGTGTCTCGTGCCGAAACGGTTATTACTTTGTATAAAGATTCCGCCGAAGTTCTAGAACTTTGGACTATTGGCTCAGGCTTCGGAAATATTGACAAGCATCAGCGGGACAAGGATTTTGATAGAGGTGGCGCCTGGTATAAGAAAGAGCCCAAGGATTTGGATGCCTTCTTCGCCCCAATCAAGGCTGCCGCATTTGAATAGACATCCCGTTATTTCTATATTTGCCACCGATTTTTTTAAGGTGGAAGAAAATGAACAAGTTTGCAAAGAGTATTTGTGCTTTGTCCGCTGTGGCCGTGACGGGTGCCGCACTGATGGCATGTGCCGGCGGTTTCAAGGTCAAGGATCCGGAGTCCTTCAAGAATAAGTCCGGCGTGATTGGCGTGTTTCGCCAGGCCGCTTTTTATTGCAGCGATGTGAATCCCCAATACATGACTTTGGGCGACAAGCGAATCCTGGTAAAATCCGGTTGGAGCAGCGAACAGGACAACCTGTTTGTGAACGAAATGAATCCCGGCGTTGCAACTCTTTATTCCTACGAATATACTTGCGGTGAAAACGATAACAAGCTGGTTCTGGATACTGCCGATAATGGCAAGCGTCCGTTCCCTATTGCCGTAAAGATTCCGGATGACGGCTTCTGCAAGATTGTGATTTCCTTCCTGGAAAATGACAATCTGTTCTCTCACAATGACGCCCTGTTGCAGGAACAGTTTGAGAAGGAGAAGGTGGCCCTGAATCCGGATAATGTTCCTTACTGCGATATTATCGATACCAAGGGTAACGTGGTCTCCTTCGTCAATCGCGATTCTTTGATTGATGCCCAATATGAAGCAGCACTGAAGAGCGCTCCCAAGTTGACTAGCGATGACATTCAGCCCCTGGTGAACCTGGACCAGAATTCCAGCGTCGCTACCTTGAGCGGCGACAACACTCAGGTGATGTTGGTGACCTGGCACAATGATCCGGACCAGTTCAAGGATGGTCAGATCATGACCTTGAAGAAGGACTTCGTGTGGGCCTTTACCGACAAGGAATTCATGAAGTGGTTCAACGAAAATAAGGATGGCGTGAACAACTGGACTTTGCGCCTGAAGCAGCTCCTGGGCAAGGCTCCTGACTTTGACGGAACTTACTTTACCGTATTCTGGGTCCCCGTGAAGGATGTGTTCCGTCCGGCATTTGTTCCCGATCCCACCAATGACGTGATGAACGTGGCGTTCCCCAGCTCTTTCGAAGAAGACCGTAGCGAAAGCGCCATGTGGTTCAAGAAGTGGTTCGACAAGACTCGCTCTCAGGCCTATAGGCGCGAAGGCGGTTTCCCCTGGACACGTCTGGGCTATACATACGACTGGGGTCGTACCGATGGCGGCAAGTATGGCCTTACCGAATTCATTGTTAGGGAAGGTGCCGAAATCGAAGTGAAGTTTACCCGTGGAACCAAGGGTTTCCTGGCCTGGACTAGGGACCGTAAATAATAGGGTTCTGCAGGTCTAGTACCGCTAACTTTTAAAAAGAGCGGGTTCACCATTTGAGTGAACCCGCTTTTCTATTTGAACTCAATTTGGGAATTCTATTTGCGGACTAGAGTTCGCCAGAGTTGCTGGCCTGCTTCCTTGAATTTTCGCTCGAATGCCGTTTCCGGATTTTCGGGATTGAAGGATTCGCAAACGACAGTGGCTGAAGTGTTCACGATGCGGGCTGCTTCTGCAAATTCCTGTGCATAGATGTCCCAGTTGGTACGAAGTTCCGTAACGGGACTCAGGGACAGCAGCGTAGGAAAGATGGGGTGCAGATGGAATCGTCTGCCGGCTTCGCTTTCCTTGGGCCAGGGGTTGGGGTAGAACACGGCGTGATGTTCGATGATCCAGTTGCCTGCAAGAACTTCTTCCTGGGCTAGACGCCAGAAATCCAGAAGTTCGGCTCGGATCCAGAAAGCGTTGGCGGGCTGGTCTGTGCCTGCGGCCTGTTGCTGGTGCTCGTTACCGGCCTTGTTCAGGCGAACTGCAGACTTGTCCACTCCGATGACAGGAATGCCTGGAAAACGTCGGGCCAGATGTAGCGTGCTTTCACCTGCGCCACAGCCCGAATCCAGAACGATGCGGAACCCTTCGGCGTTGCCAGAGACCTTGTTCCCATTCTTCTCGTAAAAAGATTTGACGTAGTCCTTTGCGACCCCAAAAGCCTCGCGGGTATGGTCGGCTATAGGACGCAAAAAACGGGTCGCAATATACTTGCGAACCGTTTCGTCTAGATTTTTGTAAAGACCGTCTTGATTAGATGTTACCGCATGAACTGCGTTGTCTGTCATTACTTTTCCCAAATGCTCTGTCTGTCGCCACCAATCAGTTTGACATCATCCATCCAGAAGTCAACCGTATTAGTGAACTGCCAGGTCAAGATGGTGACGCAGCTGAGGCTACCCTTGGTTTCGTCGACGATGTCGGCGGTCGCCACGGTAACAGTTTCCCACTCGTCAGAAAGTTCCTTAAATCCGTAGGACTTGTTTTCGACGGTGATGGAACCGTTTCCGTCGGTAGGCTTCTTGTGTGCTTCGTCTTCGATGATGAAGTAATAGCTGCCAGTACCTCTAACCTTAAAGCTAATGGAATCGACGGAAGAAAGGTCGTAACAGATAGACTTGTCGTTACTGCCGATGCCGACGCCCACATTAGCCCAGGGGTAGACCAGCAGGGCGCCCTTGTCGTCGGTGTTCGTGTCGCGCAAGGTGTCGAAATTGAAGGTGACGTGCAACAGACGCTGTTCACCGTCGTCGTACATCTTCAGGTATTCGCTGGTATCGCCTTTTGCAACGACAATCTCGGTACCTGCATCGATGATGACATTGGAATGATGAGACTGGAACCACCAGCCGCCATCACTGGGACCAAAATACTTGGGACCAAAACGATGCTGGTTGTTGCCGTCTTCGAAGTCGTCCAAAAGCAAGGCTTGGCGTTCGTTGGCAAAAGTGCTAGTGGAGGATTCCTTACCTGCATCAATCTTCAGGTATGTGCTAGTGGTATCCTTTGCCTTTTCGTTGGGAATGTACACCAGGTCGAAATGACCGGCGGGCAGGGAATCCAGAACGAATTCGCCGTTGACAACTTTTGCGGAATGGTCGAGGCCGCGAACCTTGATGGTTCCTTCATCGATGTAACCCAGGAAACCGTTGATGGTTGCCATATCGGCCAGGTTCACTGTTCCAAGATCTACTCCGGCGTCAGAAACCTTGACCTTTGTCTGGATGGCCTTGCCCTCGAGGGAGGCTTCCAGAATGTAGCTGCCGCTGGCAACGCCTTCAACAACTACCTGACCGTTCTTATCGGTTTCGGCGGTGTAGGCATCCTTGGAACCTTCGAGGCTTGCGCTTTCTACAAGCTTAACCTTGGCTCTTGCGGCAGGAGTCTTGTCGGCTGTTAAAATCTGTGCGGTAATGGCGTTTCCGGCTTCGGTGCCAGAGGGGCCGCCGCCTGCAACCTTGTCGTCAGAACATGCAGAAAGACCGAGGCCAAAGCCAAGGACTGCTGTAACTGCCAATGTTCTATAGGACTTGCTCATACCCAAAAAATAAAAATTTTTTCCGAATAGTTCCATCATCCCTCCTTCTTTGGCGGCTCGGAACCCGTGCAAGGGTCATCCACTTTGTTGGAGAGGGGGAACATGGCGATATTCAGTGCGTAAACTCGGTCGGCGCGTTCACTCTTGCGGGCGAACTGCAGAAGTCCGCGGCGGAATTCCTCGATGCGGTGGCGGATTTCCGGCAGATCGGACTCGTCTGCGGTAAATACCACGCTGGAAATGTCACGGTCTTCGGGCTTGTGGCGGTCGATAGATTCCAGGGCCAGTTCCATGGTATGTCTATGGAAGTCGCGGACAGCGGTGCTTTTGACTTCGCCGCCGGTACTGATAATCTGGTCGGTAATGTTCCATCCGCCGTTGCCGTCGGGTACCACCAGGCCCAGCTGCTTCATGACGCCCAACGCGTTGCGGGCTTCATCCTGGGAAATGGCGGGATTCAGGTTGGATGCCAGCTTGTTGATGTCGCTGGTGTCCTTGGTAATGCCGATAAGGGCGCGTAGAGCTGCGCATGCCCAGCTGCCGAAGTAGGAAAGTTCCGGTGTAGAGAGCACTCGGGTTTCCAGGGAGCGCAATTCCATAAGGCGGTAGTACAGTTCGGAAAGAGCCTGCTTTGCCTTGGTCTTGTTAAAGCGGTAAAGTGTCTTGAAATATTCCGCACGGCGGTCGTCGAGTCCGCAAAGGCGGATGAACACCGGCAAGGTGCTTTCGTTCAGGTGTCCCTCTTTCTGGAACACGCGAACAAGCCAGGCCGGGTCAACACCGGTCTTCTGGCCAAGATAGCGGTATGAGGTGAAAGGATTGTCTTTTTTCGTTTCGACAAACCAATCTCTCAAAAACTCACGATACTCTAGATACTCTAATACTTCGGGCATGTTCATAAATCTAAACAAAAGTAGTTACATAATGCCACTCTGGAAACCGGGTGTTGAGAAATGCCGTTGAAAAAAATACAACGAAGTGTAAAAGTGCCTTTTTTTGAGGCATCATCAACATGTGTGGAAGCATTTAGGCAGCCTTGCTAGATGA
>NZ_MWQG01000037.1:0-26227 GCF_002210365.1 Fibrobacter sp. UWH1 | reverse complement strand
TCAACTCGGTCAGTAAAAACACCCCAAAAGTGTCAACCTTTTTTAGGGAAGGTCAATGTTTTTTTGTAAGAAATTGTTGTTTCGCCTAGAAAAATGTACGCAGTGATTAAAATACGCTTAGAAAAATGTAAATAGCGCTAAAAATTCGTCAAGAAAAATGTATATATAGAGTATGAAGCGTTTTCTTTATGAAGATCTACTGAAATGGAAAAACGGCGCGCACCGTAAACCCCTCATTTTGGAGGGGGCAAGGCAGGTCGGCAAAACATGGCTGCTCAAGGAATTCGGAAAGAACGAATTCGAGAATGTCGCCTACATAAACTGCGATACGGACGATTCCTCTAGGTTCCTGTTCGCGGACTTCAACATCGACAGGATTTTGCGAGCTGTTTCCGCCATTACTTCACTGGTCGTGGAACCAGGCAAAACGCTTATCATCTTTGACGAAATCCAGCAGCAGCCAGAGGGACTGACTGCATTAAAGTATTTTTGCGAGAATGCGCCCGAATACCATGTCGTTGTCGCAGGTTCCCTGCTCGGGCTTCAGGTCCATTCCGGCTCAGGATTCCCAGTAGGAAAAGTGGATAGGCTCAAGCTGAGCCCGTTATCATTTAGCGAATTTCTCGATGCCCTTGGCGAAAAAAATCTGCTGATGCACCTAAACGCGTTCAGGTTCGACGAATATGCCGTCCTGAAGACCAAACTGATAGAACTTTTAAGACAGTATTATTATGTGGGGGGAATGCCCGAGGCGGTACTCGCTTATGTGGATCGCAAGAACATCCTTGAAGTCCGTGAAATCCAGAAACGGATTCTCGACGATTATCGGGATGATTTCTCCAAGCACATTCCCTCCAACGAACTTGCGAAAGTTTCCGCCGTATGGAACTCGATCCCAAGCCAACTGGCTAAAGAGAACAAGAAATTTATATGGGGTGCGCTCCGCAAGGGCGGCAGGGCGAAGGAGTACGAAAACGCAGTCCAGTGGCTCATCAACGCGGGGCTCGTCCATAAGGTTTGCCGAATCAACAAGGTCGAAATGCCCGTCAAGTTTTACGAAGACATGGGCTGCTTCAAGCTCTTTGTAAACGATCTCGGGCTTCTCGGTGCCATGTCGGACATTCCCGCCAAGGAAATTCTGGCCGAGTCCAAGATGATAACGGAATACAAGGGGGCGTTTACCGAGCAATATGTCGCCCAGCAATACATCGCGACCATGAGACAGCCCCTGTATTACTACACGAACGAAAATTCAACTTCGGAAATTGATTTTGTCTTTCAGCATGGAGCCGTTTACCCCACCGAAGTCAAGGCCGAAGAAAACCTCAAGGCGAAATCCCTTTCGACGGTGCTGAAAACAAATGCGCAGCTAAAGGGCATCCGATTTTCCATGTCGGATTACCGCGAGCAGGAGCAGATGGTCAACGTGCCGCTCTACCTGGTGGAATTCTATTTGAAGTGGATAGCCTCGGAAGGACTTTGAAACTTGGGTGTTCCCCCGTACGGTCAAAACGGGTCAAAACGGGTCAAAACGGGTCAAATAAATATGGCCTTGGTTGACCGTAAAAGTGATTTTATTCTATATTCATCTCCATAAGAGTTCTCTTATTCACAGCTAGAAACTTCGACATTTCAAGACACGGTGAGTAAGACGAAACGACGTGCTTGCCGCCCGGTTTACCGGACGGCCATGTTTTGCGTTGTGTGCATTCTGGATGAATGTACGCTAGATTGTGCAATTGGGCGCGGATCGTCGTATTTATTTGTGTCAGGTTGTCGAAGGCCTCTAGCTGATAAATGCGTTCGGTCTGGCGCCTTTTTTCGTTGGTCCGAGCCGGATAAGGGCGCTCGGTGAGTTTTGTAGAAACTCTTGATGCTCGGACATGAATAAACCTTGTAGACAAGTTTTTCTATGACTCTCACAATGTGAGTTTTGCTCTCGTTCTCGGCTAGGAACTTCGACACTCTTTACGCACAAGGAACAGGACAAATCTCGGATGCCCATGAGTGCCATGGGCGCATTGTACCCTGGGGGTCGTGTACCCAGTGGTCTCGACCTCGCTTTTGTGCAATTGCGCCAAGGCGTTTTGGCGTATGGCGAAATCTGGCTTGGCGCCTATGGTGTGCCGCCGGAGTCGTCCGCGAGTTTTGTTTTTGAATTGTAGAATGTCGCAACTTTCGGCGAGAAGCAGCAATGCTCCTCGCCTTTTTGTTTGCGCAGGTGCCGTATCAAATGCTGGTAACTGCCGCCGCAAAATCAGGCTGGGAACATCGCTCCGAACAAAGGGCTGAACTCAGGTTCAACCCTTTTTTTGGAGTAGATGTGAGCAAGAAGCGAATTCTGGGGCAGTTCTTTACTGAAGGCACATCCTGGATAAAAAAACAGGTTGCGGAATTTATTGAACAGTCAAAAATGTCAACTGCATATGATCCATTTGCAGGAAGTGGATGTTTATTGAGGGCTGCTGAAACCAATTTTAGCTTTATAAAGAAAACTATTGGGTTGGACATTGATGAATCATTGGGTTGGCCGATAAATGATTCTTTAACAGGAATTCCCAAAAAGAAAGATGCGATTATTATTACCAATCCTCCCTACATTTCCAACTATTCCGCAGCACGAAAAAAAATTAGTGCGAGTCTACAAAAATACTTTGATTCTACGGATTATGATGATGTCTATTTGCTTGCAATAGATCAAATGCTTCTTGCTCAAAAGCATGTTGTCGCAATTGTTCCAGAGACTTTCATTAACTCCAATTATCAGCAAAAGCAAAAACTTCATTCTATAACAATTCTTGAGGAAAATCCGTTTCTAGATACAGATGTTCCTGTGGTTGTTTTGTGTTTTGATTCCGTGATTAAGGATCTAGACAAAGTTAAGGTTTATAAAAACGACACGTTTGTTAATACGCTGGGGACAATCGAAAAGCTTAGGCTCAATCCTCAAAATAATGTGGATTTGAAATTCAATGTGATATCTGGGTGGCTTGCCGTACGTTGCGTAGATTCTACGAATCCAGATAACATGTTGAAGTATGATTTCAAAAATAACATTGATTATGACTGGGATAAAGGAATTAAGGTTTCATCTCGTTTACTGACCTTGATTGATATTGACATTCCTGCTAATAAGCGAGCTGAGTTTATTAATGCCTGCAATGAGATTCTTTCAGATATTCGAGAAAAAACTGCGGATGTCATTCTAAGCCCATTTAAGGGAAATATGAAAAACGGTGTACGACGTCGCCGACTTGATTTCAAGACATGTAGAGCGATTATTGAAATCGCTTATGAAAAGGTTATCAATAAAGGAGAAAAAAATGGAAAAGGAACAACACAACTTAGCTTGTTTTAACTGGTCTATTGATCATGAAGAACCTTTGATTGATCACTATTATCAAAAGGGGCTTCTGGTTATTCCGAAAACGAATGCAACTTCAAATACTCTCACTGTCAATAATGGTAAGCTGATAGAATTAATATCGGCATTTAATGTGTTGCACGAAATGGGAAAGACCGAATCATCGCCGGATATTCAATGCATCGTAAATTCCGTGATTGAAATTTTGACATCCACGGAAAATATTAATTTTAGTGCATTTGTTCAATTCTTTATGGTTTATAATTTAAGCTACTCTCTTTTTAGGACATTTGATTTGACTAAAAAAAGAAAACTTATCTATGAAATGCTTGAGAAATACTGTAAGGAACGACATGAAATTTATTTAAGTCATGGATACTCTAATACGGTTTTACAAGTGATGTCAGATAATTATTCCCATAAGCGGAATTCAAAGACTGGTATTGTTAAAGTAGAAGACATTTTAAAGCCGTATGGGATTCAACGTGCGGAACATTGGATGGATTTTGGAAATGACTTTTATTTCTTGCCGGATAAAGGTGATAAGTCATTGTTTGAAGCGTTTCTTTTAAATAATCGTGTAAAAATGGCTTCGCGTGCAATCGAACAAGACAAACTTCCGGATATTGTTTTCAAGCATAAGGATGATTTCTATGTGATGGAACTAAAAACGATGAAGGAAGGCGGTGGTGGACAAAATAAGCAAATTGTAGAAGTTGCCAATTTTATTCGTTATCAAGAAGAGAATAAACATATTCACTATGTGACATTCCTTGATGGTGCGTACACCAATCTTATTTTTCATGATATGAGTCCGAAACTTCAAAAGCAGAGACAGGATATCAAGCAGTCCCTCTTAAATAACGCTCAAAACTATTTTGTAAATACAGCAGGTTTTAAGAAACTTTGCGCAGATATTTTTAAGTAGTTTTGCTCATATTACCGAAGCATCCAGACTTTAACAAGGTCTGTGTTGTCTTCCATCCGGATTATACAAATTCAGAATTCATTGGCCAGATTCGTCCAAAGATAAGGAACCATTCCGTAACTTATGAATTTGTGGCAGGCCCTTTTGCAAAAATTTTGCGCCGTGCCTACTTGAATCCGAACCAAGAGTTTTATTTGGTCATTGATGAAATCAATCGCGGGAAAGCTTCGGCAATTCTTGGCGAAGTTTTCCAGCTGTGTGACCGCATAAAGCCTAATGATGAAAAGGACGAGTTTGGCTACGGTCCCAGTTGGAGTGTATATGGCATTGATCATGAAGATTTGAACGACTACATTCGCGACATCAGGAGCTTTGTAAACGAATCACACGACGGTTGTGACACTCCGGTAGAATTTTCTGAAGAAGACGGAAGGGGCGAAGTTTCTGCCTATAAATCGATAGACATTAACTGGCTGGGTTTTGGTGAAAATGGAAAACTTCATTTCACCGAGAATACGGCAATCCGTTTGCCGCCCAACCTGTCCATTTTTGCAACCATGAACACCAGCGATCAAAACGTGTTCACTTTGGATAATGCGTTCCAGCGTCGCTTTGATATGGAACTGGTCTGCAATGAATTTGCAAAAGGTAGCGTTGACGGTTTTAAAACCGAAGCTTTCCGCAATCAGCACGATGCAAAAATTGCTGGAACAGAAACTTCCTGGGGCGAATTCTGGGAATGGGCCAACAATAAGATTACGCAGGTGCTTAAGGGCCTTTCCAGTACCGAAGACAAGCGTCTTGGCGTTTGGTTTGTTTGCAACGTGAATGGCGAAATTCCAGAAAAGATTTTTGCCGAAAAGGTCCTGAAGTATTTGTGGGATGATGCTTTCAAGTTCAAGCGCCCTCAGATTTTTGCCGAAGGTTGTGATACGCTGGAGAACCTGATTTCAAAATTCCATGAAGTCAAGTTTGAGGTGTTTAAGAGTTTTGGGGCGTGATAGCTACAAAAATTAAAAATACTCTGCGTTTTTGCTGATATTTCGGTATAAAATACTTTGCGTTTTTAACATGAATAAGCGGTAGAATACCTTGCGTTTTTTATGTTTATTAAGTATATTATGAGCATTCGGGACTGATTTCATGATTATTTTTAGACGCAAGATTTATCAAGAACTTCTGAATTGGAAGGAAGAATCCAAAGGCCGGGAAGCCCTTCTTATAGAGGGCGCGCGTCGTATTGGAAAAAGTACCATTGTAGAAGAATTCGCGAAAAACGAATACCGTTCCTACATTCTGATTGATTTTAATGACTGCGAAAAGGCTGTACTAGATGCCTTTGATAAAATGAATGATCTTTCGGCATTTTTCAATATCCTTTCATATACTTATGGGGTGAATCTCTACCCGAGGGAATCCCTGATTATTTTTGATGAGGTGCAAAGATTTCCGAAGGCAAGGCAATCCATCAAAAAGTTGGTGAAAGACGGCAGGTTCGATTATATTGAAACAGGCTCTCTTATTTCCATTTACGAAAATGTCAAGGATATTACCATCCCCTCGGAAGAAACATCCATCCAGATGTTCCCCATGGATTTTGAGGAATTTTGCTGGGCGATGGATAAGCCGAATATATGTGACTTTATCCGCGATGCGTTTTCAAGGAAGAAGGCGTTGGATGAACCACTCCATAAGGAGTGCATGCGTCTATTCAAACAGTATATTCTGATAGGGGGCATGCCACAATCCATTGTCGCATTCCTTGAAAACACCTACAGCTTTGATTATAGCGACAAGGCAAAGCGCAAGATTATTGAACTCTACAAAAAGGATGTTCAAAAAATCAAGGGCTCATATAAGGGGAAAGTTCTTTCGACATTTGAACAGATTCCTGCATTTTTGTCTAAGCACGAAAAGCGAGTTGTATTTTCAAAGATCGCTGGGGGACTCGGTAGTGAAAATAGCTATGAGAATACCTTCCTGTGGCTTTCCAATTCCATGATTGCAAACAACTGTTTCAAGTGCTCCGATCCAAATATTGGCTTTGGCTTGAACGCGGACGATTCCGCAGTCAAGTGCTATATGGGCGATACAGGCCTTTTGTTCTCTATGGCTTTTGGCGAAAACCAGATTTCAAAGGAATCCTTGTACAAGGAAATCATGAACGAAAAGCTTGCGATCAATAAGGGTATGCTCTTTGAAAATGTCATTGCGCAGATGCTTGTATCTCAAGGACATAAGCTTTATTTTTATACCCATTTCAATCAGGAAAAACATCGCAACGATATTGAAATTGATTTTATGATTAGCGAATCTGATTCGGTAGGTTCAAGAATCATTCCAATCGAAGTCAAGTCTTCAAAAAATTACACCACCACATCGCTTGAATCGTTTAAGAAGAAATTCAAAAAGCGTATTAAGACTTCTTATATAATCCATCCGAAGAATTTTGCCATTCGGGACGATGATACTGTTTGCATTCCGCCTTATATGGCAATCTGCTTGTGAGATCACAAATGCAAAAGCTAAACGATTACTGCACTTGCGAAGCGAAATTGCGTGGCGATGAATTTGTCGGCATCCGTAATGACGGTCGTCTTGAAATTTGTTTTCCTGCTGGATACTTTAAGAATGATGACGCTATTGCGGAACTTGACGAAGATGAGCTTCGCCAGGATATTATGCAGTTGTTTGATGTGCTTTCTGATTCGGAGCTGATCGAGGTTCACGAAAATTCAAACATTATCGGAAGGGATGTTGAAAAATCGTCTTCAGATTTTCCTATGCTAGCTTATGTCAACCTACTCCGGAATTTTATGGAGTATGGCTATTACTCCGAGCAGGAGGTGGTCTTTAAGCAGGGTGGAAACGGCAAAGTTGATTGGAATCGAACAATAAAAACTTTGAGGCCGGATGTTGTTAATGATAGTGTGGTCTATCTTGATCCAGTTACACGACAAACGGACAATAATGAACGTGAACTGATTTCGCTTATCCATAAATTCTGCGTGTGGGATGCTGCAAAAAGAATCGGTTTTGTTTTTGGCGTTGATATCCAGGAACCTCCCGCCCTTGATTTTGACTACGAGATGTTTTCTTCTGTCTTGATGACGAAAGCCTCCAAAACATTCCATGATCGCACACTTGTAATTTTCCAGGATATGCTGAGGATTGTGGAATACCTTGGAAAAAATGTGTCTGACGAAAATGTGATTCCCGATGAATTTTATTTTGGGGTAAATTCTTTTGCTCCTGTTTGGGAAGCCATGGTGGAACGCATTTTTGGAACAGAACGACGAGAGGATTATTACCCTAATTGTGGTTGGGTGATTAATGGTAAAAATGCGGGTCGTGTTGAAATGCGTCCTGATACCATCATGAAAGTGGATGACAAAATCTTTGTTCTGGATTCCAAGTATTATACTTACGGCATTGATGGCAGAACGTTGCCGCAGTCAGAATCTATCACCAAGCAGCTTGCCTATGCTGAATTTGCTGAACAAAAAATTGGCAAGATGGTTTACAACGTTTTCCTGATGCCTTACTGTGCGGGTGCGGTAACTGCAGAGAATTTTTTGTACCCATTTAAAATGAAATATCTAGGCTACGCCTATAGTGATTGGAAAAATACGGATGTGGCAAAAGGTCTTGTAAAACCTTACCACAAAATTCACGGCGTCCTGCTTGATATAAAAAATGTGATGCAAAATTATAGCAAGAGCAATGCTGCACAGAAGCAGTTTGCGAATGTGATTACGACCGCAAATAAAAAAGGCCCGTAACATCGTTGGTTCCCCTATGGTGGGACAACTTCGTTACAGGCCTGTTTATGTTCAAAGTATACATAAATGAAATAAATGCGTCAAGAACAACTGTTTGCATGAGAGTCGCGACGGCCAAGCTTGCTTGAGCCGGCACCTGTCCTCGCTTGACGGGAATGACTGAAGAGGATTTTATAAAGTTCCTTGGTAGTCGTGGCATTTCCATATTCCATTTTGATGATGCAAATGAGTTTATGGAAGAAATGAAACATGCATAGAGCAAAAAGTTTATAGTGTAAATAAACATCTTGCTTTATAGCCATTTTTTGGCTATATTGTTTATATGTACGTTGTAATCGCAAAACGTTCGGTTGAAAAAAGTGTTCAGAAAATAAGGAAAAGGGCCCTGAGCAGCCGACTCTTATGAATTATTCAAAACTTGGACCCGACAAGTATCATTGCCATTTATCTCGTAAATGGGTGGCCTGTTGGACTTGTAAAAACGGAACGCTAACCATTGAGGTGTATTATGTTGGCAGTCGTGAAAGCGCCCCCTATGCCCGGCACTAAGGAACCTGTTGTATTCCAGATTAAAGGTAACATTCCTGATTGCGTCATTGGAATCATGCGCAGCCTTTTCCCTTCTGTGGACGTTAGCGATGATGATGAATTTATTGATCTGGATAATTCAGAGGTGCTCAAGGAAATTGCTGAGAGAATGTCTCCTGGCGATGCTGTCAAGGCTGACCGCGAACTTCGTGGCTGGACGCAAAAAGTCCTTTCCGAGAAGTTGGGGATTTCTGTTCAGAATCTTTCTGAAATTGAACGTGGCCGTCGTACAGTTTCACGAAAAATGGCTACCAAGTTGGCAGCCGTTTTCGATGTGACTCCGGAGTCATATTTTGATTTCGGGATGAATCTTGTAGATACGTCTGCGAAGTACGATGCGAAGAAAAAGTGATTTCATATGATTTTTTCTTCCGCAACTTGGGACAGTTTAAAACTGATTTTCTTATCCATCGTTGACTTAATTGGACATTTTGTCCATGGTGTTTCTGAAAAAATCCATTTCAATTACTTTGGATGAAGCTACTTTGGAGATTATTCCACACATCCAAAAAAGGCGTCTTCTCTTATGAGGAGGCGTCTTTTTTTAGTCACTTTTTATAGGGAGATTTTTTCCAGTCGGCGCGACTTGGCATTTTTCGGGGAACCAGGAGTTCCTTGTTTTCTGCAGGGCGGGCCCAATCTGCATTTGTCTTGATGGGTGGCATAAAGAAGTGCATGTGTGCCACGGGGTCAATTTGTACGGTGGCGCTGGTGCTGGTACAGGGGCGGTCCTCATCCCGATTGTCAAAAAGCGCCTTGGCTAAAAATGGTCGCTGTTCCCATTGGTAGTCGTCACCAAATTCTGTGATTCCGTAAATGCGTTCCCCCTTTTTGGCAATGAACTCGATTTTGCATTTTCCGCTTGAGTTCGTGTAGTGGCATCGCGTTCCCGAACAGAGGAATTTCCCGTTCCCGTAAAAATCGTATGCTTTCCCGTCGTCTGCGGACACATAGATTTCTTGCCAACCAGAGAAAATCCCTGCATGGGCGTAAGCCGCAAGGAACATCATGGCGATTATGTGGGCGAGCCTAGTCATCAGTAACCTATGATTGCTTCGAGGCCGATTCCCTGGAGCTTGTGGCCGTTGGTGTAGTAGTAGTTCCTGAAGTATTTGAGGCCGAAGCGGACTGTCCAGGTTCCGTAGCGGTTGAACTGATAGCCTGCGCCCAGCGAGAAAGTTGCGCCCTGGTCGTTCTTGTCTTGTTCTTCGTTGCGGTAGTTAGTTGTCGTGTATTTGGTTCCGGATAATCCGGCGCCAGCTATTACGTAGGGCGTGTTGTTTTCGTGGATGAAGATTGGAGCGGCAAGATTTAGGCCCAGGTGGATCATGTTCGTGTCTTTGGAAATGATTCCCTTGAAGTCTATTTCAGCGCCGACCATAAAATAGGTGAAGTCGTGCCAGGCGGAGAATCCGATATTGCCTGCGGCATGCTGACTCTTGATCAGATAATCTACGCCGAAGGAGAATGCCACGCGGGTGGTCCTTGAAGTGTTCAGCTTGTTTTCGAAATTGCTGGGAAGGTTGGATTCGCCGCTTTCGTGGGTGGCGGCAACAGGCTGGAAGTTAGATTCACTGATGTAGATGGGGTATTCGGAATCGTAGAAGCTTTTGGGGTTGCTTCCTTTTTTGCCGGTGCCCATGGAGTTTGCCACGCGGAACAAGATGGGAGCGATGTCTTCGGGGATAATGGCCTGGTATTCGTCGTGCCACACCAGGTTATCGTTTTCGGTGTCTTTCATGGCGAAGGTGAGGAGCATGCCGCTGCCTTGTTCCTTGACGGTGATGTACAGGATGTAAGGGCAGCCCTTGCGCTTGGCGAGGTTACTGACTATGGCCATGGAGGCGGACTTGACATAGGGTGATTCCTTGTCGGCGGCCACGAGCTTGTAACGGCCCACTTCCTTGACGTACTGGCCGAAGGTCTGGACGATATAATTTTTGTAGTCGGGATGGATACCGCTAACTTTTATGTAGGGAATAAAGACTGATTCTTCGGAATAATCCACTCGGCCTTCGCCGTCAAATAGGCTTGCGAAATATTCCTCCAGCATCATCCCGGGAATAAACAGGAGGATTTTGGCTGTGCCCTTGGTTAAATCGGATGCGGCACTTCCTGCATGGGCGTTCCCTGCAGAACAAAGAACCACTAACAAAAAAATTAGACTTTTAATAAAACGCATAAAAACCCCCGTGTCTATGCGAAAATACAAAAAAGAGTTCTGGAGAAAAAGCTGAAACTATTACAGGGTGGAATGACCTTTTATTTTTTCAGGTGGAGCTTGCGGAGGACCTTTCCCAGCAATTCGTTAAGGATATCTCCGGCGTCCTTGCTGCCAAGGATCTTCTGGATAAAGAGGGTGGCGAACAGCAGGATAACGCCGGCGGCACAGCTGTAGATAACCAGCACGATCAGGTTAGTGCTGCGGACGAATTCACCCGTCACATGGTCAAGTCCAAGGGCGGCAAAGATCATGATGCCGAATGCCACCAGGGCGCGGAACATATTCAGAAGTGCGGTCCTCATGCCGTCGGTTCCGTTCTTGCGGGCCCACATAAAGATCATGGAAATCACCTGCAGGATGGCGCCGGTGGCACCGATAATAGGTACGCTCTTGATACCCAGAGGTTCGCTCAATAGCATGTAGGCGGGAATGGTGGCGGCAAAGATTCCGGTGTTCAGGAGGGTAGGCAGCCACATGCGTTCGGCGGCGTAGAAGCTGCGCACCAGAACCGCCTGCAAGCAAAGTCCCAAGCTTACGGGCAAGTACCAGCGGAGAATTTCGGTAATGGCTTCGGTGGTTTCGCGATGGAAGGCGCCGCGTTCAAAGAGGATTCGCACGGCGGGGAAGGAGAGTGCCCATACTGCAACCACTGCGGGAATCAAAATGCAGAACATGCGTGAGAGACTCTTCCAGATTTTTTCGTTCAGCTGCTTGATCTGACCTTCCTTTACAAGGCGTGCCATGTCGGGGTAGCTGGTAACGGAAACGGAGAAACCGAAGACTGCCACCAGGGTGTACATGACGCGGTAGGCGTAGTTCAGGCTAGAAATACCGCTGCCGCCAAAACTGGAACCGAAACTACGGATAATGAATTCCAGGCCGAACATGGAGCCTACGCCAAGAGACATGGGCAACATCATCTTGAAATAGCGAACGATATCGGGATGGGTGGGCTGCATGATCAGTTCGTACTTGACGCCGCCACGCTTGGCTCCAAAAATCTGCAATGCGAAGAATCCGATGAAGGCTCCCACGGGAACGCCCCAGGCGAAACCTTCCAGACCGTAGCTGACGCCATTCATGCGGCCCATCAGAATTCCGGCAAGGCCTCCGCCCACAATGGCCACGTTGTAAATCAGGCCGGTAAGGGAAGGAATCAGGAACTGCTTACGGGTGTGCTGCACGGCAACCAGAATACTTCCCACGAAGATGAATATCTGGCCCGGCAAAATGATGCGGCCGTAGTAAGTGGCGCGCTCGATCAGTTCTGCGCTTGCGCCGCTGGTGGTGAGCAGCTGCAAAAGTTCCGGCATAAAGATGAATGCAGGAATCACCAGCACCAGCAAGATGGCGCCGAAGGTGTTCAGCACGTTGCTAAAGAACTTCCAGCTTTTCTCTTCGTCGCCGGCCACCTTGTAGCCTGTAAAAATCGGGATGAAGATAATGGAGAGGAATCCGGTGCTCACTACGTGATTCAGGATGTCGGGAATCATGAAGGCCAGATCCAGGGCGTTCTTTTCGAGGGAGACGCCGGCGGCGTGGGCCAAAAGCATTTCACGGAAGATTCCCAGCACGCGGCTGAGCAACATACTTACAGCAACAATAATGGCAGCTTTATTCATGGAGGTTAATTTAGAAACTTTGTATATTTGAATGCATGAAAAAGATTTTTGGAATTATCGCTTTCGCCCTTGCAGGTATCGCTTTCGCCCAGGATGGCGCATCCGACGAAAATGTGACCAAGGGACCCTATGAACCTGTCGCTACCGAAGTGACTCAGGCCAAGAATTCCGACGACGATCCGTTGCCGGCTCCCAAGCGCCCGACCTACAATTTCGCAAGTTTCGGTCTTGGCTTTAGCGTGTGGCACAACTGGGAAGATTCCAGGAAGAATCCCAAGCGTGACTGGGACCAGGGCGTGGTATTCCATTACGGACGTATTTGGGAAATGACAACTCATGGTGCCATTACGTTCATGAACAACGCTAACGGTTCTTATGAAACTCATTGGCAGTGGCATGAGACTGCCTTGATTGGCGGCCGCTATTTCTTTGCCGACCAGGTGTTCTCCCCTTATGTGGGCATGGGCCTAGGTGTGGGTGTCGAAATGGACTTCCACTTTGACAAGTTCTCTGAAGCCTTTGCCATTGGCCCTGCCGGTGGTCTTGAAGCGGGCTTGATCATCTTCCGTACTTCTACGACCCAGCTTGAAGTGGGTGCCGCCTACGACATGCTCCTGGACGGTTTTGACTTTGGCCGCCATTTCGGAAGCTTCAGTTTCTACCTGGCCATTAACTATTAATTGTTTGGCTGTTTAGGCGACGGGCGCGCTTCGCGCGGCATGTTGCCGGCGGGTGCGTTAAACTGCGACTTTATAGCTGTTTAGCAATGTTCTGCTAGACAGCTTTTTTTGTTGCTGCAGGCGGTCTACAATAATGCTTGGGCGCACATGAAAGAGTCCTGCGAAATAGTCGATGCAACGCTTTTCGGCAAAGTGGCCGCAGCAGATGATTTCGCATTCTTCGGCTTCGGTCAGCATATGGCGTTCCGCAAACTGTTCGGCGGCGCTGCATTTTAGGGTGTCGCCCGAGATGCTGTTTGCAGAACCGCCCGCGGTTCCCGCAATTCCTGCAGAAGGTTGCTGGCTTAGTTGCAGGCCCAGCTGTAGGCACAGGCTGCGCTTGCCGTACATAATGTGGTACAGCTGATGGAATAGCCCCTGCAGAAGTCGTACGTCGGTCATGGGGCCCGCGGGAATCTGGATGACGGGGCGCTTGCCGACCCAGTAGCTTGCGGAAAGGGGTGCGGGGGCCGTCAAAAATGCCGGCACCTGAACAACCTGAACATCGCAATCCGAAATGCTACTGATGGCGGCCTTGCGCAGGGCGTTTCGCAAACCTAGGGCGTTACGGCGCAAAAATTTCATGTTCTCGAGAATGGCTTCCTTCTCGATGGCGATTTCGGCGGCGGGGCGGCTGACCTGCAGTTCACCCAGGCGCAACCAGGCGGAATAGGCCTGAGGGTTCACGGAATCCTGGATGTTGGCGTAATAGGTTTTCCAGCCCTCGATGGTTGCCACGTTGAAAAATTTCAGCAGGGCTTTTACAAGGCTTCCGTCCTTGTTGCTGCATTGGGCGGGAATGCGATTTAGTCTGCGGAGTTCTGCCACGGGGAATTTCTGTGCCCAGGCCTTTGCCTCGGCGCTGCAAAATCCCGCTTCCATCTTGCTTCGGGCTTTTGACATTTCACTTTCGCTGACATGGATGTCGATGCCTGCAAAAAGATCGTCGCCCAGCATGAATTCCAGTTTGCATGCGGTATCTGCGCTGATCCCATCGACAATGGCATCGCGGGAACACCCTACACGTCTGCAGAGTTCCTCTTGGGTGATTCGTTGTGCGGCGATTGCCTTGCGAATTCTGTTGATGTACATTTCCGCCTCCAAGAGATTAAACTTTATCTGCAACAAGATAGAATTTTATTTATGTCACGAAATAAAAAAAAGTCAGAATTTATTTTTCTGACTTCAAAAAAAATTAGAACTTGTGTTTCCAGCTTAACGCCACTCTATAAAAACTCCATTCGCCGCCGGTCACGTGAAGCAGGGGTTCCTGGTCCTCGTCGTCGTGCAACTGGGAGTAGCTTCGTTCACGTTCAAAAGTGTAGAGCACCGTCAAACTGTTCTTGTCGCTTAGCTTGAACGAGGTTAGTGCGCTAATGGCCGTGGTGGTAAAGTCTCCGTCGAAACTCTGGGCCACGGGGCCGTAGTCATCCTTGTCCAGGTGGCCTTCCATTTCAAGCATCAGGCCCACCATATTCAGGGTCATGGGCATCTGGTAGCCAAGCACTCCGGTAAAGCTGTACTGCAAACCATTGGCCTTGCGGGCGGATTCCTGCCATTGCCAGATGTCCCCGTCATCGACGCCAGTCAGGGCCTCGTAAAAAAGCTTATAGCTGGCCACCATCACCACGTGGGACCAGTCTCCTTCAATGAGCGCGCCCGTGTCAAACTGGAACGTGGCCGATGCCCACAAGTCGTAAAAGTAATGGGTAAACGGAGTCAGGTTCTCGTAGTCCTGAGTTTCAAAATCGTACTTGGTCAGACCTTCAAAACCAAGAACATTCCAGCCGCTACCGATAGAAGCGCCCGCACCGAAAACCAGGAAGGGAACAGGCGTAAAGTCCACCTCGACCATGGGGCGCAACGTCACCGGTGACAGTTCAAGAGATCCCCACAGTTCAACGTCTGCGCCACTCAGGAGCCAGTGATCCCCGAGAGGTGTGGGAATGGTGTACTTGGCATCCAGGCGAGTCAAGGCTTCAAGTCCGTCGTATGGGCCCGAAGGTGCGGAGAAGTGTTCGTCTCCGGTCTTGACTTCGTGTTCGACATAGTAGGCCCCATTGGTGACCAGGGAATATTCCCAACCGGCAAAAGCCGAGGCCACGGCGAAAGGCAGGACTGCTAAAAATTTAAGACTACGCATGTCTTTAAATATAATATGAAGTCTGGTAGGGAATGCTAACTAGAAAAAACAATTTGTACAAGAAAAGGATGCCCATAAGGCATCCTTCTCGTCTTTAACGTCTTTATAAAAAGCGTCGGATTCGTGAACTTACACATCCAGGTTGTAGGAGTGCAGGTACTTTTCCTGTTCGGCGGTGAGAACGTCGATTTCCTTGCCAAGGAACTTCAGCTTCTTGCGGGCCACTTCCTGGTCCACTTCGCGAGGAACGTCGATGATCTTTTCCGTGAGTTCGCCGGCGTGTTCCACCAGGTACTTTGCAGACAGTGCCTGAATAGCAAAGCTCATGTCCATGATTTCTGCCGGATGGCCGTCACCGCAGGCCAGGTTCACCAGGCGGCCTTCGCCCAGCACGAATACCCACTGGCCGGTGGGCAGCTTGTAGCCCATGATGTTCTTGCGCTGTTCGCGGATTTCCACGGCGTTCTTCTTCAGCCATGCTACGTCAATTTCGCAGTCGAAGTGACCAGCGTTGGCGAGGATGGCGCCGTCCTTCATTACAGAAAGATCTTCTGCGTCGATAACGCCGTCGCAACCGGTAACGGTCACGAAGAAGTCGCCGATCTTTGCCGCTTCGCGCATGGGCATTACGTCAAAGCCGTCCATGACAGCTTCGATAGCCTTCACCGGGTCCACTTCGGTCACGATGACGCGGGCGCCCAGGCCCTTGGCGCGCATGGCGGTACCCTTACCGCACCAGCCGTAACCGGCAACGACAACCTGCTTACCAGCCACGATCAGGTTGGTAGTACGGTTGATGCCGTCCCATACGGACTGACCAGTACCGTAGCGGTTGTCAAAGAGGTGCTTGCAGTCGGCATTGTTCACGCGGACCATGGGGAACATCAGCTTGCCAGCCTTGTTCATGGCTTCCAGGCGGATGATACCGGTGGTGGTTTCTTCGCAGCCGCCGATGATGTTGGGAATCAGTTCCGGCATTTCGTTGTGAACCATGTTCACCAAGTCGCCACCGTCATCGATAATGATGTTGGGTCCGCACTGCAGAGTGTGACGGATGTGGCTTTCGTATTCTTCGTTGGTAGCATCGTACCAGGCGTGGACTTCCATGCCTTCCTTTACGAGGGCGGCAGCCACGTCATCCTGAGTGGAGAGCGGGTTGGAACCGGTCACGTACATTTCTGCACCGCCAGCCTTCAGCACCTGGCACAGGTAACCAGTCTTTGCTTCCAGATGGACGGAGAGGGCGATCTTCTTGCCGGCGAAGGGCTTGGTCTTTTCGAATTCTTCCTTCAGCATAGAAAGAAGGCTGCAGTTGCGATGAACCCATTCCAGCTTGCGTTCGCCAGATTCGGCCAGACTGATATCTCTGATTTCACTTGCCATATCTTTTCCTTTTGGATATGCCCCGCGGGGCCTCATTTGGTTTGTGTTTTTCGCCCCGGCACTCGTCGAGGGTCCAGCCGAATTTTTAGGGATGGTCGTCTGTCCTATCATCCGTTTTTTGCAAAAATAAAAATTGCGCCAGTTTCCGCGACGGAACCCTTAAACGTATTCCTTGTTTTCCAGGCCCATGCGCTTGATGATTTCGTTCACCTTCTGGTAAACCAGCTTTTCATCGAGAGTCAGAACCTTGCGGCCTTCCATGGTCACCTTGCCGTCAATAATCACGGTGTCCACTTCACTTCCGTTGGCGGAATAAGAGAGGCCTGCGATCAAGTTGTTCTTGGGCATCAGGGAAGGATTGTTCAAGTCCAGAATGGCGATGTCTGCCTTCTTGCCCACTTCCAGGGAGCCGATCTGGTTTTCGAGGCAAAGTGCCTTGGCGCCATTGAGGGTGGCCATGCGGAACACTTCGCGGGCGCTGACGCATTGGGGGCTCTTGTGGGTTCCCTTGTGGATCAATGCCAGCAGGCTCATTTCGTGGAACATGTTCAGGCTGTTGTTACTTGCGGCGCCATCGGTACCCAGGCACACGTTGATGCCCTTGGCCATCATCTCGGGAACGGGAGCAAAGCCGTTACCCAGCTTCATGTTGCTTGCGGGATTCGTCACCACGGAAACGCCACGGCGGGCCATGATTTCCATGTCGGCGTCATCCACCTGCACACAGTGGGCGGCAATGCAGGGAACATCGAAGAGGCCGTTCTTGTCGGCCATGACGATGGGGGAGTAGCCGTACTTTTCCTGGGTGCCCTGGATTTCGGCAACACTTTCGGAAAGATGCACATGAATGCCGATGCCCGCCTTCTTGGCTTCGTCGGACACGCGACGGAAATAATCCTCGGTGCAGGTGTAGGGAGCGTGGGGGCCGAACTTGAAAGTGATGCGGTCGCAGTCCTTGCAGAATTCCATTTCGTCGTAGGTCTGCTGGATGCGTCCGCCGTCATCTTCGGCAGAGCCGACCAGGCCGCGGCACATGACCGCACGCATACCGGATTCCTTGATGGCCTTGGTAGTCTGCTTGATATTCATCATCATGTCGTTGAAGCAGGTGGTGCCGCTCTTCATCATTTCGATGATGGCCAGGCATGCGCCCCAGTAAGTGTCCTCGTCGGTCATCTTCTGTTCGATGGGGTCGATGGTCCCGAACAGCCAATCCATAAAGGAAAGGTCGTCGGCCACGTTGCGCATAAAGCTCATGTAGGAATGGGTGTGGCAATTTACCAGGCCGGGAATGGCCAGCTTGTCAGTTCCGTCAATGACCTTGTCTGTCTTGAAGCCGGCGGGTTCCGCGCCCATGCCAACAATCTTGTCGCCTTCGATATAGATGGAAGTTTCCTTCACTTCGTCCTTGCTTCCGGCAGGAACGATGGCCTGGATGTTCTTCAAGACAATGCCCATGATGAATCCTTTTTTAAGCGGGTCCTAAAAATCTTTTTTATAGGTAGCAGGTCTAAATTGCAGACCCATATAAAAAATAGAAATTAAGAAACCTGGGCCAAAGCGCAGACAGGGTATATTCCAACCTGGAATAAGTTTTGTAAAATAAATCTTAGATTTCCTGGTCTGGAAAAAGCCAACTTTGTACTTTGTTGGGTGAGGGACGGCTGGGTCGCTGCTCTCGAACAGGCTCTAGGGCCGCAAAGGAGGCTTATCATGAAGACGCTGAAAATTACACTGCTCGTTGCCTTTGCCCTGATGGTTTCATCATCCTTCGCATCCAAGATGGTAAAGTCCAGATTGGGTGACCTGGATATGATGGCGACCAAGGGTGGCGACAAAATTCTCTGCACCATGGGTTTCAATGCTGAGCTGGCGCTACTCCGCGAGGCAGAAACTGAAGCCCTGGTCAAGGGAGATTGCACCGGTTGGGTTCCGAAGTCCAAAATCGAGTATGTGGCGCAAGCTGCAGGTGACAAGACCATTGGATTTGGCGATGTCAATATCGAAGCCTGGATCGACAATCCTACCTCAGTATTCGTTCTTGAAAACGACGATGTGGACTTTGACGGAGTTTCCATCGACCGTGACTTCAAGGAATATCTGACGTACACCATTGACCGTGAACAGACCGAAATGCGCAACGGCGAAAACTAGTTTGCGCGGGTCAAGAAATTCATACTCTCCTTAAAGAACAAAGGGCGGTTCGCAAATGCGGACCGTCCTTTGTTGCTCCCCGGAATCTTGCTGCCGTTGCAGATTAACGCTTGCTGCGCTTCTGATGATCCTGTTCCATTTCCTTTTTCCAGTGACCGCGTTCCTCGTGGCAGATGTTGTTTCGGATATCGCTGATGATGGCGCTCTGGGCGCAGCACATGATCTCGATGCCTCTCTTGTCATTGACGTAGTTGGCGGCCCGTTCCTCGCTGATTCCGTAAGTGCGGGCGGTTTCCACGGCGTCGATGTTGGCTCCCAGGAAAATGAATTCCCAACCGTACTTTTCCTTCTGGCGATTTACCATGTGGCGTACTTGCTCGGCGGAATACTTGCGGCTGGAATTCTCGTAGCCGTCGGTGGTAATGATGAAGATGGTCTTTTCGGGGCGGTCTTCATCCCGGGCGTACTTGTGTACGTTTCCCATGTGATGGATGGCGTCGCCTAGGGCGTCTATGAGGGCGGTGCCTCCGCCAACGCAGTACTGCTCGCTGGTCATGGGCGGAATCTTGTCCAAGGAAACGCGGTCGTGAAGAACCTCGGAAACATTGTCAAAGAGGATGGTGGAAACCAGTGCTTCCCCTTCTTCTTTTTTCTGCTTTTCGATGGTGCCGTTGAAGCCGCCGATGGTATCTGTCTCAAGGCCGCTCATGGATCCGCTGCGGTCCATGATAAAAACGATTTCTGTAAGTCCCTGCTTCATATTGAACCTCTCTTTTTTTTGCGACTGCCGGATTGCATCGCTCTGTTGATACGTTCAATATAGGTGGTTGCGGGAACAGAAAGGTCGCCTGCCAGGCGACATCGTTTTTAGAGGCTCCGGCTGGCTCCAAGGGAATTTTCTCCATGGGTTGAAAGAATCGTGTTGAGGGTGTTCACCTTGTATTGATTCCTGTCGGGATTTTCCCTGTAAAACAGTTCCTTGTTTTCCATGAAGAATTGGACAATCAGGTCGCTCTTGCTGGAGGGTGACAGGGCCCGCCCGGCGTAAGACAGGAATTCCACCGCCTCGATATAGTTCAGCTTGAGGCCGATGGCGATAGCGATGGCCGTTTCCTTGGAGGGGGTGTAGCTATCGCTGTTGTTGATTTTCGAAAGTACCTTGCGGTCTACGTCGGAATCCCTGGCCAGCATGGAATTGGTGATGCTTCTGTCGGTCATGATTTCGTTCATCTTCTTGCGGAAGGACTTGAACCTTTTCGGGTCCTTCAGCAGTTCGTTGATGCTCTTGTCGAAATCCGACTTGCTGCTGATCTTGGAAAGAATGGGAGCTGCGTCGCAAATTTCTGCGACGACTTCGCTTTCGCCGATTATTTGACTGTCGTCGGCCATTTGACTGTCGTCGGCCATTTGACCGTCGCCGAGCGGTTCTTCACTGAAGGAACAGCACTTGAGTGCTTCGAAATTTTCCTGGGGATTTTCCGGGACGTAGTTGGCGTAGATGTATTCCTGGATCTTGCCGAACAGCGCTTCGGAAATTTTGACCGCTTCGTCGTCGTAGAGTACGATGGTGGCGGTAATGTCGCAGTCCTTTCCGTCGCCTTGCAGGAACTCCTCGATGGATTCCCTGGCGATGTCCAGGGCCAAATCCTTAGGGAATCTGTAAATGCCGCTAGACAGCAGGGGGAACGCGATGGAATGACAGCCCAGTTCCCGGGCCTTGCGCATGGCGTTCTGGTAGCAGAATTTCAGGGAGGTCTTTTCGCCGGAACGTCCGTCGTTCCAGCGGGGGGCCGAAACGTGGATGATGTATTTGGCGTTCAGGTCAAAGGCATCGGTGTGGGCCACATCGCAAACGTCCAGGTAGCCGATCTTTTCGCGGGCTTCCAGGAGCTGGTCGTGTCCGGCTGCATCGAAGATCAGGGCTTCGGTACTTCCACCGCAGATAGGGAAGGGGTTGGCGGAATTGACGATGGCGTCTGCCGTGACTCGGGTGATGTCGTCGTGAATAATCTTGAGCTGGTTCATAACGGCCTCCTTATTTTCTTTATAAAATTAGCATTGCTTGTCTGACAAAAAATGTCAAAAAAAACAGACGTTTTCTTTATTCGCTTGTATAGACAGCCCAGTTTGATATTCCAAAAAAGACGGCTTATTCTGTTTTTATTTGAAAATTTGAGCTTTTTAAGGTACTTTAAGAACTATATTTCTTTGAGGTTATGAGATTTACTGTTTTTACATCTGCGTTGATGGGGGGCCTTGTTTCTATGGCCTTTGCCCAGGCCGTGGTGGACCCGTTTCTGGGCGAGCCGTTCACGGCCGAATTCTACGATGCTGGAGACAACAACCAGTATCGCGCAACGCTTGTAAGCTATCCATTCGGAGCGTCCGGCAAGTCTGCGCCCCAGGATTCCGCAGTTGTACAGGATTCCACTGCAGTTCCCCAGGATTCTCTGAACGGAACTGTCAATAAGCCCAAGGCGGCCGTGCTCTATATTCACGGCTTTAACGACTATTACTTCCAGACTTTAACGGCCGAAAAGCTGGATTCCGCAGGCTATGCCTTCTTCGCTATCGACCTGCACAATTACGGTCGTTCCTACCGCCAGGGCGAAGTGCTGGGTGAGCTCAGGGACGTAACCAGCTATTTCCCGGAAATCGATTCCGCCTGGAAGAAAATCGAGGCGGCAGTCGGCAAGGATGTGCCCAAGGTTTTATTGGGACACAGTACCGGCGGCCTGATTTCTCTGGTGTACGCCGACGTCCGCGAAAAGGGCAAGGACTTCGATGCTATCGTGCTGAACAGCCCCTTCATGGAGATGAATTACTCCTGGCTCATGCGCGATGTGATCATTCCCGTTCTTGCGCCTATCGGACATTACTTCCCGAACATCCCGATTCCCCGCAGCAGCAGCGACGCCTACAGCGAAAGCCTGCTCAAGAGCATGAAGGGCGAATGGGAATACAATACGACCTTGAAGGTGCCGGGCAGCATCCCCGTGGATTTCGGCTGGTCTGCCGCCATCTGTGACGCCCAGGATATCGTAAAGGCCGGGATGGATCTTGTCTCGCCGATCCTCGTGATGCACAGCGGCTGTAGCGTCAACGAAGACGAATGGAGCGATGAGTACACCCGTTGCGATGGCGTCTTGAACGTAGACGATATCCGCAATTACGGTGCCCACCTGGGACCGGATGTGCGCCTGGTGCAGATTCCAGGGGCCTTGCACGACCTTTACCTTTCCCGCAAGGAAGTCCGCGATCACGCCTATAGCGTGACTATCGAATTCCTGGACAATATTGTCAAGAAGTAATTTCGGATGGGCGGGCCGCTCTTTTTGGGTGGACGTCTGGCAGGTTCCGCAAACTGTAAAAAGAAAAAGCCCCGACATTCGTCGGGGCCTTTAAGTTCTTGCAGCTTAGCGCCAGATTACCATCTTGCGGAAAGTTCAGACGGGCATTCGATTTCCTGGTACTTCAGGGTCGGATTGTCTGCGCCGTTCATCCAAGTTGCCATGAACATGCAGCCTTCGTAAGCCTGGGTGTTGTTGCCGTATTCAGTCTTGCAGCTAGACTTCAAGCAATCCAGGAGCTTGTCGGTGCTGTTGTTGTACTTGTCCTGGCAGGTGCCCAGGAGACCACCGTACTGCTTACCGTTGCAGGAAAGTCCCATGACGCGGCAGCCGGAGAATGCACCGACGCCACCACCCGGGATCATCAAGTCGAACTGGCCGCCGGCAACGTCGTAACCGATGTTGCTGGACATGACCACCAGCTTCTTGTTGGCGAGAGCCTTGTTACGTGCGGGGTTCTGGTCGTGACCATTGCCGTCGAAAGTCAGGAGGTAGCAACGGCCGCAGTCGCCTTCGCCACCCGGAGTTGCTGCGAATGCGTATGCCAGGTTATCGTTAATGATCTGGGGGATCTGGCTCAGGCAGGTACCTGCAGTACCGCCATCGCATGCGGACTTTTCATCGGCGCCAGCCAGGGAGCCATCGGCGTGGCAGGTGCGGGTCGGGGTGCTTGCCGGACCGGCCTTGCCCTTCCATGCGCAGTGAGGCTTGCAGCTATCCCAGTAACGGGTTGCGTAGCCGGAACCGCTCTTACCGCCACTAACAATCTTGAAGTTGGGAGTTGTACCATTGTTGGTGTTGGAAGCGCTGGATGCAGGCTGCTGGCTAGCAGAAGACTTTGCCTGCTGGCTAGCGGAGGACTTTGCCTGCTGCTGGCTGTTAGAAGACTGAGGCTGCTGCTGGTTGTTATTGTTGGAGCCGTTGCCAGAACCGATGTTTGCGCAGTTGTTGTTGCTGCCGTCCCACCAGCAATCGATGGAGCAGTCGTTCTTGTAGGCGTACTTTTCGCCGTTCTTGCCTACCAGTTCGGTGTAGGGCTTCACATACTTATTAGAGAGCTTGTCGAAGCAGGTACCGTCGGAACCCTGCTGCGGCTGGTCGTTCTGCTGAGCGGCGCTAGAAGTAGCAGTCTGGTTCTGGTTGTTGTTCTGCTGAGCGGCGCTGGAAGTAGCAGTCTGGTTCTGGTTGTTCTGCTGAGTAGCGCTAGAAGTAGCAGTCTGGTTCTGGTTGTTGTCCTGCAGAGAAGCGCTGGAAGTGGGAGCGGTTTCGTTAGGAAGGCTAGAAGCAGAGGAAGCGGGAGCGATAACGGTGGGGATAACTTCTCCAACGTCCTTGTATTCCAAGGCGCTGATGTCCACGCTTTCGAACATGGTGACGCCGGCCAGATTCTTGATGGTCATGGTAGCGCCGTCATAAGAACCGACAATTTCGCCGGCGGCGGTCTTCACTTCGAGATTACCGTTGATGAGGTAAGTCTGGTTGTCGGTATTGAACACGAAGCAGGGCTCGGTTGCAGTAAGGACGTTGGGTGCAGATGCGTCTGCACTAGAAGTGACAAGAGACTGGTCGGGAATATTGTTTGCGATTGCGTCGACGGCTTCTTCGGAACAGCTCATGAGTGCTGCCACGGAGCTGATGAGCAGAACGGACTTCAAGAATTGACGTTTCATTTCGACCTCAGTAGGGGTTGTATGCTAGGTGTACGAGAAAACTTGACTTTACACCAATAAAAGTCTTCCAATTCCATCCGTGCGGAAAGATAGTATCTGTAAAGGGTTTACGTGTGTAAATTTTTGTAAGATATGAAGTTACGAAAAAAAGCCCCGGCCTGCGGGCCGAGACTTCTAATTTACTGAATGGCGTCGAACGCGGTATTAATAGCGGTCAGCCAATTCCTTGGGGCATTCCACTTCCTTGTAGGTGTGGGTCGGGTTGCCTGCAGCTTCCATGAAGTTGGCCAGGAACAGGCAGCCTTCCTTGGCGGATTCGTCCTTGGCGAAGATGCTGTTGCACTTGCCGACCAGGCATTCCTTGCGCTTGGTGTAGATCTGACTATCGTTGCCGGAGTAACCCACCTGGTTTTCGCAATCGCTCAACAGGCCGCCGTAGCGTTCGGAATTTCTCATGTCGCCCCAGTCCATCTTGCCGGAACAACCGTCGAATGCACCGTAGCCGCCACCGGGGATCATGATGTCGAACTGTCCGTTAGACACGTCGCCACCGACATTGGAGGCCATGACGATGAGCTTCTTGCCCTGGAGCTTTTGGTGGTTCATCTTGGTTTCGTACTTGCCCTGACCGGTGAAAGTCAGCTCGAAGCACCTGCCGCAGGCGCTCTTGAAGGCGGGCACGGCAGCGAAGGCGAAACCGATATTGTCGCAGCCTTCGATGGTAAATGCGGTCTGGCTGGTGCAGGTCATTGCGTTACCGCCGTCGCAGACGCTCTGGGAGCTGGGGTCGGTAATCAGGGTGGTGCTGTTCACGCTGCACTGTTTTGCGCGGTGGTCGCCTGCGTTTTCCTTCCAGGAGCAGCTGGGCTTGCAGCAGTCCCAGTATCTGGTGGCGTGGCCGCTACCGCTTTCGCCGCCGGAAACGTACTTGATTTCGGGGCAGCCCCTTGCAGCGGAGCTGGTGGGCTGGCTGTCAGAAGACTTAGGCTGGCTAGCGGAAGACTTGGGCTGCTGGGCGCTAGATGCCGGCTGCTGATTGCTGGAAGACAGGGCCTGCTGGCTGTCGGAACTGGTAAGAATGACCGTTTCGCTAGACAGGGTGGGAATCTGAGTTTCCTGCTGGCTTGCAGAAGAAGCGGCCGTCGGGTTGTAGTCCGGATACTGGTTCAGGTCGATGTCCTGGAGGGCGATGGTCATATCCAGGGTAGTGATGTAACCATAGCTGTCAGTGATGTAGACGAAATAGCCGGTCTGTACACCGCTTGCGTCAGTGACGGTGCCCAGGGCGTGGCCCTCAGCGTCGAAGGCGTTGTCGACGGCAGGAGAAATGACGTAGTCCTGACCGGCGGCGTTAAGGACCTTGGAGGGCTTGGTGCCGCTTGCTGCCGGAATGAGGGGAAGGGCGTTAAAGTCTACGCCGGTAGCCAGGGTGGCGCCTTCCATAGTCATGATCGATCCGGAATCCTTGTCTGTAAAGCCGACCTGCAGGCCGTTGGCATCAAGGACTCTGCCGTCTTCAGTGATGTAGACGTCCAGGCCGTTGTCGTTGTAATGCCTGGTGGGCTCGCCCAGTGCAACGGGAGTGTTGACATTGCCGTTGTTGTCGTTGTTTGCAGAAGTGGAATCATCACCGCAGTTGCATACCGCGATGGCCATGCCGGCGATCAGGATCGCCTTGATCATCGTCTTGAAAAAAGGATTCTTCATATTCTCTTTACCTAAGGATGCCCATAAACCAAGTCAAAGATAGATATATACTTACGTCTATGGTGTAAAATATTTTTTCGGTGTGATTGAAAACGTTCCCAAGGTGTTTCCGGAATGTAAACTAATGTAAATTCTTAATATGTAAAGTTCTTTTTACAATTATAGAAATAATGGCTTCTGGGGCGTTTTGTTTGTTGATTGGATGTTGCTATTGTGTTGATAAACTGAATTTAGTGGGTTCTGTTGTTTGATGACCCTCAAAAATTTGTAAAAAATGGCGTTTTTGGATGGGTACGCGGTAGGAAACGCAGACCGAAAAAGGATCGTCGGGAAAGGGGTGTTGATAAGCCAAAATTGCCGTTTTCTGCAAAAAAACAAAGAAAAATCCTTGAAATTTTTTGTGGATTTGCTAAATTTACGCGACAAAATCCGCAGAGTACCGCTTCCTATGCTCTGTCGGAATAACAGGAAACTCACGCAAACCCGCGTCGTTCCTAGGTTTCGAAGCGATAAACCTTCTGCTGAAGAAGAGGAAAAAATGGCAAAAGAACATTTTGACAGAAGTAAGCCGCACTGCAACATCGGCACCATCG